>JAITJT010000080.1 GCA_031278795.1 Deltaproteobacteria bacterium
CTGGGCCGGGAACACGGCCTCAATCCACGGGTTGGTAAACCCCAGGTGGTCTACCGCGAGACCATCACCCAAGAAAGCGAGGCGGAGGGCATCTTCAACAAGCAGACCGCGGCCAGCTCCAGGCAGGCCAAGGCTAGAGTCAGGGTCATCCCCCTCACCCGTGGAACCGCGCCCCGGGTCACCAACCTCCTAAATCCCACACTCGAGCCACCCCTACCCAAGAACATGGTGGAGGCGGCCCTCTCCACCTTGAAAGACGCCTTAACCACCGGCCCGCTCCTGGGCTATCCCATGCTGGACTTGGAGGTGGCGCTCCTTTCCCTGGAGCTGGTGGAGTCCCAGACCGACGAGCCCACGGTACGCATAGCGGCTAGTTTAGCCTTGAAGAACGCCCTGGCGGGCGCCGCCCCCTCCCTCATGGAGCCCATAATGTTCCTGGAGGTGACCTGTCCGGAGGAGTCCGTGGGCGAGATCATGGGGGATCTATCCTCAAGACTCGGCCGGGTGGAGGACATGAACAGCCTCCAAGGCGGCTTCCGGGTCATAAACGCCAAGGCGCCCCTCTCGGAGCTCTTTGGCTACTCCACCGCCATCCGCTCCCAGACCCAGGGCCGGGGCACCTTCCTTATGCGCTTTGACCATTTCGACATAGTGGAGAGAAAGACCCAGAAGGGGGCTTTTTAGGAAGCTTCCAGTTTTAACTAAAACTTAGTCTAAACTTCTCAGAAGAGCCGAAAGGCTCTTGGGCATATATTGAGTTCGTTAATTGAAGATTCATATTAGCTGTAGCCGACCGCTAAAAAGAGCTCTAAACTCTACATTTGGCCTTAATATACGGAGCTTCCATCTAAGATACTTTGAATAATGGGCTTAAATTCGCTGAAAGTTTCTGGACGCTTCATCATGATTAGTGGAATCGTGGATGATTAGGAATCTTCTTAAAAATAATTAGTGTTTTAAGGCCAACACTGCTAAGCCGTCTCACTAAGCCATGAATGGTATACGTTATTTGAAAATTTTTCCCTTTTTAGCTGAAAGTTTTAGACATATTTCTAAAAAAGTTAAACTTGAAAGTAGCATCAGGGGTTTTATCGACCTCCAAAGCTAAAACCCAGCTAAGGCCATGATAAATCTTGATAAATCTTGAAAAAGCCTTGATAATGTAATTAATCAGCCAAAAGTTTTTTTTTTTGAGTCCCTATCAAGGCTAAAAAGGCTGGATTCAGCGTATAATAGTAATGATCTTATGCTGCGCGCGACTTCGTCCAATTGAGATAGAGCTCTAAGAGAGCGCCGCAGGCGCGGAAAGCGCCTTTAAAAACATTGTGTTTGAAATGTCAAAAAATATTTGCTATACTCTTAAGGTGTTTTCGCTCCGGTATGGCCGGAGCCCTTTTAGATCCTGGCTCTGAAAGCGGCTGGCTGTTGAGGATTTGGTTCACATTTTTTAACATCAACTCTTCCTACCCCCTCTTTGGCCCCTTTATCGCCCTTATTGCCGCTTCCATGTCAAGAGGGCATTTTCACGCCTGTCAAAGCCTCTCCACGGGAATCTTTAATTTCTTCCCTATGGGGGCGGCCCTCATCCCAAAGCTCTAAAACATTGAATCAATGGGAATTTTCCAATTTTCAGGGAGAAGTCCAAAGGAGCGCCTTACTCCTCCCATATAAATAATAATTAATCTTTGTGTGAAAAATTCTCTTCCTGTTTTTCCCTCAGTGATTCGCTTAAAGTTTGAGCAAGCCAGCAAAGCGGCGGACTTCGGTCTTTATAGCCTGTGGATTTCGTCGCGGCTGTAAGCCTTATATTGGCTTCTAGATTGGCTCATACGGAAAGAATCGCCTTGGGATAAGTGTTATCTTTGCGCTTTTTAATTAGCGCAGGTGTTTTTGCTTTAGGCGGCACTCTGGAGGAATGTTCATGATCAAAAAAATTGCCACCAAGGACCTCGACGTTGGCATGTTTGTGACTGATGTGGGCCGTAGCTGGATTAACCATCCTTGGAAGAGCAAGACCCGGCTATTGACCGACATGGCCGAGATACGCGAGCTCCTGGACTACGGCATAGAGGAGGTCTACATTGACACGGAGAAGTCCAAGCTAAAGCCGGAGCCACCCAAGCCCGCCTACACTCCCAAGCCTGGCACTGTCCGCACCTCCCCCTCACAGAGAACGGGACCTCCACCCACGGCCCCGGAGGTCACCACTGAGCTGGAAGGCGAGCTTCCCAAGGCCTTCAAGGCCTACTCCAAGGCCCTGGACACCTCCAAGGCCCTGGTCGCTGCCTGCTACATGAACAAGCGCATAGAGGTTTCCGAAGTGCAGGAGAACGTGGATGAGCTGGTGGAAAGCGTCTCTAGAAACCAAGATGCCCTTACTGCCCTCATCAAGCTAAGGCGCTTCGATGACTACACCTATACCCACTGTCTCAACGTCTCAGTGCTCTCCATAAGCACCGGAAAGGCCCTGGGCCTCTCCGACAACGACTTGAGGATCCTAGGTATGGGCACCATGTTCCACGACCTGGGAAAAACCAGGATACCGGCCTATATCCTCAACAAGCCCGGTAAGCTAACTGACGACGAGTTCACCATCATGCGCAACCACGCCGCTCTCTCCGCGGAAATCATCCTGGAGCAGAAGCTAAACGTGGATGACCAGGTCATAAAGGTGGCCCGTTTCCACCACGAGCGCATCGACGGCTCCGGATACCCGGATCACTTGAAAGGCGACGAGATTCCGCCTCTGGCCACCATCTGCGGCCTCTCAGATGTCTACGACGCCCTTACCTCAGATAGGGTTTACCACAAGGGTAAGCTTCCCCATGACGCCTTGAAGTTCATCTACAGCCTCAGAGGCACTCACTTTGAGCCCTCCTGGGTGGACCGCTTCGTCCAGAGCGTGGGCATCTATCCCCCGGGCTCGGTGGTGGAGCTCGCCTCCGGCCACGTAGCCGTGGTCATGGAGATTAACCACGGATCCCTCTTAACTCCGGTCATCAAGCTAGTAGCCGACCCCAAAGGTGTAATATCCAACAGGCCCAAGCTCATTAACCTCAAGGACTACTCCAACAGCGACACCATGACCATAAAAAGAGTCATCCCCCCGTCCGAGGCGGGGTTCGACCCGGCCTACTACTTCAACCTCAAGGACGGGGCTTAAAAGGGGAAAGACCCATGGGAGGGGACACTCTTAGCCCTGACGAGGCCTCCACAAGGCTTACCCAGGCCTTAGAAAGGATAGAGTCCGCATCCAAGAGGGCCGGAAGATCCCCCCAGGAGGTGACCCTCCTGGCGGTGAGTAAGACCTTCGAGGCCAGCTCCATTGAGAGCTATATCCAGGTTGGGCAAAAATATTTCGGGGAGAGCTACATCCAAGAGGCCAGGGAGAAGATTCCCCAGGTCAAAGGAGAGGCGGACTTCCACTTCATAGGCCATCTCCAGACCAACAAGGCCAAGTACGCCGTGAAGCTCTTCTCCACCATCCACGCCCTAGACTCCCTGGAGCTCGCGGCCGATTTAAATAAGCGCTTGATTCCCCTTAGCCAAACTATGGACTGCTATATCCAGGTGAATGTCTCAGGTGAGCTAAGTAAAAGTGGAATCGAAGGCTCTGAGCTCTCTGGGTTTCTGGACCAGTTATCCGCCTACGCGGCCATCAAGCCCGTGGGGCTCATGACCATGGCCCCCTACGACCCGGATCCAGAGTCGGCTCGCCCCTGCTTTAGAAGCCTCTACGAGCTCAGGGAAAGGACCGCCCCCTCTCTTAAGGGCCTCTCCATGGGCATGAGCGGTGATTTCGAGGTGGCCATTGAGGAGGGCTCAACCATCGTGCGCATTGGCACCTTGCTTTTCGGGGACAGGTATTGATTTTGAGAGCTCGTAAAGGCGGAACAGTCTTAAACGACAAAAACCCGGTCTGCCGGGACTGCGTCCACTACTATGTCACCTGGGAGCCTGGCCACCCCCACGGCTGTAGGGCCCTTAATTTCAAGAGCCAATACCTCCCCAGCATGGAGGTCAGGCGCAGCTCCGGGGAGCCTTGCCACTACTTCAAGGCCAAAAGGCGGGGTTGAGGGCATTAAGCTCTGCAAATAGTTGAGTTGGAAAGGTATTTATTCAATATATAGTTAAATTGCGAATAAGCAGCTAATTTCTAGCATGTTACCATACATATAGCCTTAACTTTTGAAATTGAAGATTTTTAGGTAAAATATCAAATCCTACGCCCCTCTGGGGCGTTTTCTCTTTAGCTTCAAAATATTTCTCCCCCGGGGAGGAAATAAGCTTCAAAAAAAGATTGACAAAGGCTTAATATTTGCTATAATATTTGAATCGCTGGACGCCTCCAGCTATTTTTTTCGCCTGAGTCCTCCCACTAGGGACAAAGGTTTTTCTCCTAGCTCACGTTGAACTCCGGGGACGTAGTGCAGATTGGCCTAACACGCCTGCCTGTCACGCAGGAGAACGCGGGTTCAAATCCCGTCGTCCCCGCCACTGCCTTCTTGAAAAGCTCAGTCATAAAAACAGAAATGGCCGTATAAATCTTTGATTTTACGGCCTTTTTTATTGCTTTTCTTTGATTTGTAATGCGTTTTAGCGAGTTTTACCTTAGATATATATCATTTATAAACAAGATTGAGTTCATATAAGCTTTAGAAATATCTACAAACTATTTTTTTGTAACATTTGTCATAAAGTCAAGACCGGGAAGGACCCGGAGCCTAACCGTGGTAATTAACCAAAGATGACACGCATTCCACATTGATTCCTATCTTATCTTCAAGATCTATCATGGAGTTTATGAGATAGACGCTCTGGAAGTCTTGAATGCCTGTTACTTTAATGGGATAGGTTGTTATCTTCTTTTGCTTTAGGTAAAACTGCCTCTTGGTGCCAGAGTGGATGTAGTGGAGAGGGGTGAGGTAGGTACCTTCTTGATCCAAGAAGACCAGATTGGCCGTGCTGGCGTTGGTCACGAAGCCGTTCCTGACTATTATGACCTCGTCCGCGCCCGTAAATTCCCTGATTTTGTGGAGTTCCGAGCGATCTTCAAGCTTATAGCTGAAATCGAGATTCTCCACGTTCACGATAGCCATGGAGTTTACGGTCGGAAGCTTGTAGGGGGCGGTTTTCACCGAGAGCAGGGAGTCGCTGTAAACTAGGGTGCATTTATACAGGCGCTCATGCGGATGCGCGGGAAGGAAATCTATCAGGGAGCTGTGCAGGAAGGACTTTCCAAAGTAATGCCTGAGGGTTCGGTCTATGCGTATAGCATGGCCCTCGAGGTTGAAATATTCCCCGTGCTGGCTCTTGATCTCCTCTACGAAAACTGGTTTGGTCAATGCCCTACTCCCGAAATGTCATAGGTGAAAATTTTATAGCTTTGTTTCTTTTGGAAAAAGTGACAAAACTTAGGCGCAACTACCCAAAGTTTAGCCTGGTCTCAAGTATCTTGTCAACCAATACCCGGCCGCAGCTCACCCGCGGCCGCTAGAATGGTGGAAGTATGGGGCTTAGGTTATGAAAAAGCTGTCCTTGAAGATTTTGAAGATGTGCGAGGCCTCCCTTTTGTGGCCAGGGTGCACCTGCACGGTGTTGTGGAACTTGAGGGTGTGGCAGACCAGTCTCCAAAGGCTCAGCTGGAGGGCCAGCTCCTCTTGGCTCCTGGCCGTAGAGGAGAGGCTGAGGCTTATGTTTTGGGCCTGCATGGTGTTGGTCAAGAAGTTGGCGGTGGCGTAGGTGTTGAGGCTTATGGGCCTTCCCCGGTCATAGAAGGGTATTTGGATGCTCACCTCCTCGTGTCCAGCGGAACCCGAAGATGGGATGCTAGAGACGTAGCTAGCCTGGCGGTAGCCGTAGAGGATGCCCCTCAGGGTGGCGCAAAGGGAATCGGCCAGCTGGGGGTAGATTTTCCGGGAGGGGGTGAGCTTGTCGTGGGCGCGGATCTTTAGATGCCCCTCCCCGGGAAAATCCAAGATGATTGAGACGCTGGCGATGACAAAGGGCGGATTATTTTCCGTCATGATGACTCCGTGGGTGGTTCGGTAGTTGCCTTTGTCGCCGTTTACGCTTGTTGGGTTGAAGTGGTAATAATCCATGACCTTGGAGACAGAGGCCATGAACCAGAAAATTTTATATGAGGCGAAAGGATCCAGGAAGCTATCGAAGGCGCTTTTCTTATGGAACAAATTGCCATCCAGTTCCGCTATGGGGCGGATGAAGTTGGAGCTGTGCTTGAAAACCATCAAGCGCTCCGGAAAGGAGAGCTCCAGCCTGAAGTCTAGCTGCCTGCCTTCTACGTTTGCGAAAAAGTTGAAATGCCCCCCGTTCATGTAGCCCGAGAACTTTGGCGCCTCTCTATGACTTCCAGTCTGCTCAAAAAATCTAAAAAGAGAAAGCCCCATGTAGGAGCGGGGGCTGAGCTTTTCCTCAGAGAAAAAGAGGTCTCCCTCGGGAAAACTTAACCTGAACTGCCTAGGTGAGAGTAGCGTGGAGCTAAGCGGCACGATCATGGTGTAATAATCGATATGTATCGTGGTGAGCTCGCCTGTGTACTCAAAGTTAAAAAGTTTGGGTTGTCCGAAATCTAAAAGTAGCAAAAAGGTGGACACCGCGAGCACAAAGCCAAAGAAGATTGACGTGACGTGGCGCTCTTTTAGGATATGCCCAATTATTTTGGAGACCATATTATCGCCACTGGACAACCTAAAAAAGATGCTCCGGAAAATGGCTGAAAGCACGACCAGGATATAGGCTAATATAACCGTGTAGGAAATGATTAAAACGCCAAGATAGACGGCTGGCTTATACTTTATGCTCACAGCCCAGAAGATGGAGATCAAAAAACTGAAAAAAGCGCAAAATAAGGCGCATAAAAAAACAAAAGTCAAAAAAGGTGATTTATATAGCGATAAATACAAGGCAATAAGCGCAAATACTATGACAGCCGCGAAAGTCCTGGAGGAAATTTCCGGGTAGCTGGAGTGGTAATAGTCCGGGTAATTGAAGCTTGCGGCGGTTATGGCGACCGAGATTACGCTTATGAGGAAAATGCACAGGCCCTTGATGAAAAAACTTTTTTTAGGGCTTGTAACGGCGCTGTAGTTGTAGTCAGCTTCAGCTTCCAGATATATAAAAGGAATAGCTAAAAGAAACAGCCTTAGAAGCGGAAGGGAAAGGGCCCTATGGTCACCAATGGACGCTGGAAGGGAAAACTTCTCCGGAAAAAATACGAAAAAGGAAACGAAGAGCGATAGGGTGAAAAAGAAGGCCACAATGCTGTTCGCGTGGGGATTCTCATGATATTTGACAAGAGTCAAAACCACCAAAAATATTGGCAGTATCACTAAGAATGGAAAATAATAAAGCGCTGATAAATTTTCTACCTTATGAAAAATGATGAGAGGCAAGATAACGTTAGTAATAGCCATGAAGTACTTGGGTGCGCTGGAAATTTTGACTGTCGACATTTCTTTCACCATTTTGTCCCAGTTACAGAAACAACCCTACTTGAAGGTGGAGCGCCACCTTCAAGCCTATGGTGAAAAAAGTATATCAAAGGATACAAATATTTTTATTGAGTAAAACAAAAAAGAAAAATTTTATTTTTGTCACTCACTTAAATCAAAAACCCGGACGACTTAGTGCTTACTTCATGGATCAAGATCTATTCATATAACGCTTAAAATTTTGAACGCTTATCAAAGAGCCAAAAAATTATAATTAGAATAAGATCTTCTATAAAGTTATCGCGCCACCCCTGGAAAAAGATACAGTTAGGCCTGGGTTAGGGGATTTTCAAACAATTAGAGCGGCAAAATTAAAAAGTCAAGCGACTACGGCAAATGAAATAAAAAAGCTCACTCTATATCATCGCCAGTATCCACGTCTTCAGGGACGGCTCCGTTCGCGCCGTCTTTTGATTCGTCGGTTGCGGCTCCTTCCTCTCCACCCTCTCCATCACTTGCCTCTTCTGGCTCTTCCGGAGGTTCAGAGGTTATGAAGGTTATGGGATTGAGGCCACCTTGGTTGAACCTAAGCGTCATGTTGAGGGCGTTATAAAAAGCGTCAGGGTCTTCATATGACTCTTTAGTCTTCAAGGTGAGGGGAATCTTGGGAGACATATCGAAGGTGAGCGAGAGCGGTGTCTGCACAAACCTGGTGAAGCCCGTCACAAAATTGGGTTTTGACTCCAGGAAGGGATAATCGCTCAACCAGTCTTCAAAGGCCAAAATCGACATATCTTTGAGCTCGGTGACATGAATGTCGAGCTCCTGGCTGTTGAACTCAAAAATCTTGCTCACTAAGGAATTGTCCACATAGTTTAGCGCTACTCTGTTTATTTGGATATCATTAATCCTTTCCAAGAACGGCGCGTATTTTATTCTGGAGAGCTCGTCGATTTTGTCAGGTGTCAAGCCGCTGAGGCTAAGTATGCCGGAGAAGGTTCCCAGTTGCTCCAGCATTAATGATGAAAGGGTTATCTCATAGTCGCCTGTGTCTGGCGTGCCGTTAAGGGAAATCTCGAAGTTCGCGCTGTAGGACGGGAACTTGTTGAACTGTTGAAACTTCTCTAAGATATGAACCGAGATAAAGTCGTCGTTCAAGGTTTCCGGGAAAGAAAGCTTGATTCCGTCCACCGTGACCGTTCCCTTCTCAGGTAGGACTTCTGTCTTGAATGGGCCAGAGAGGAGAATTTTGTCGATGGAAAAGTTGTATTCCTCGGAATTTTCCAGCTTCAATCCGCTGAAGGTGGCCTTCTGGAAGGTCACTGGCATGGTGAAGGCATCGGATGCCCTGAAGGTGTCGGAGAGGACCCTTGAGAAGCTTGGCTTGTAGTAGTCGGTTCGCAAGCTCTCGGTCACCATCTTGGCCCTCTGGAGTGCTACGGAAAAATCTAAGTCTGTGCCGACAAATGAGCTTATACCGCCTGTGATGTTGATCTTTATGGGATCGCTTGTGAGAGGCGAATTGATGACAAAATTCTCCTTGTAGAGCAAATCAGTAAGCTGAAAACTGGACGTTAGTCCAGGGCTTCTCAGATTGTCCACCTGGATTGCCCCGAAACCAAGTCTGAATACCTCCTCTTTTTGGTTGGTGAAACTAACCCAGGAGTTTTGCAGCTGGATTTTCTGGGACGCTAGGTTTAAGAGTACATCAGCGACAAGATCCGGCTGGGTGATTGTATCTTGAATATCCGGTGCCTCTATGTTTATGGCTTCTACCGCTGTGGTCTGGTAGAACGCTGGATTGGTCATGTCGCGGTGGAAGCTTTTGAAGTTCTTGAGCTTAAGCGAGCCCAACATGGCGTGTTTAAGGAAGCTTATAAGTCCTGAGCTTGTTTCATTCTGCGAATCCGTGAACAGGAAGTCCTCGAAATCGATGCTTTCCACCACGACATCCAGGGTAATTTCCCTTTCCGCCAGGTTCACGCTTATCACATTCAGGGAAAGGCTTTCAAAGACCTTTGTCTCTTTTTGCGACTTCCAGTCGGATATGTTCAAAAGCGCGCCCAGGTCGGTGTTGATCGGGTGTTTTATCTCGATTTTCACAATGTGGAGGGAGCAGCCGAATTTCCTGGCGCGGAGCATTTTGTTTCTTTCGGCTATTTCCTCAGCCGACAGCCCAGGCTCCGCTTCGGTCTCGGCGGCTTCCTTCACCTCTCCTTCAGGCTTGGAGGCGCTCTTATCATCACCTGCGGGTTTGTCACCAGCGCTCTCTTCAACGGCGCCCTCTTCCTTAGCTGGTTGAATCTCCGGAAGGCTTTCACTCGTTATCCCAGAGACTTCCTCTTCTGCTTCATCCGCTGGCTCGCTATCGCCCTGGGAGGGCTCATCCTGAGTTTCTGGCGGGGTGTCCTCTGGGCCTTTCTGGTCGGAGCTAGCTTCTGGCTTAGCCGTATCAGGGCTTTTAGGCTCATCTGCTGCATCTTTATCGCTTTGGTCAGGGCTTTTCTGGTCGGAGCTAGCTTCTGGCTTAGCAGTATCAGGGCTTTTAGGCTCAACTGCTGCATCTTTATCGCTCTGGTCTGGGCCTTCCGTGTCCGCTGGTTTTGACCCGTCAGCTGCTTTAGGGGCTTCAGCACTGTCCGGGGTCTGGGCTGCACCTGCAGGTTTACTCTCGCCCGCGTCGGACTTAGGCGCGGGAGCGCCATCATCCTGGGGTGATTTAGTGTCTTCTGTTTTGGGCTTGTCAGCGCTCCCAGGTGACTCAGGGGCTTTAGTATCTTCTTGGTCAGCGCTCTCTGGTGACTCAGGGCCTTCTGCATCTTGCTTGTCTTTGCCCTCAGGTGACTCAGGGCCTTCTGCTTCGGGCGTTTCAGCGGCTTTATCGGCGGCTGGTGCCTGGGTGCCTGGTGTTTCCTTGGTTCCGGAGTCCTCAGGGGAGGATGGCTCTTTGGCGGCGTCCCCTTCTGGAGGTGCTGTGGCATCGCTTAAGCTTAGTTTGGGGTTTAGGCTGGTGATATCTCCCCAGACCTTTTCAAAGTCATTTATGGTGAGGGTTTGCCTAAATAAACTGTAAGAGTGATCCCTAACCTTCCAAGTTCCCTCTCCTAGGGCCGAGTTCATGACCGTGGAAAAGGAGTTCCAGGCCTTTTCTCCAAGATAGTGGCTTACTAAAAAATAGCCTCCAATCAGGACAATAAGGATAGCTAGGGTAATAGTCACTGGCTTCTTATAGCGCATAATTTCCTCGAAAATGACATATATATAATGTGGATTTTGTGGTCTTAGCTGTGAAATTCAGGCTCCCGCTGCCCTTGAAAGGCGCGGGAGTTTTTGTTTGCAGGCGAGAGTAAGTTTTTTGAGTAGTCCAGGGCGCAGATATCCTGGCAATGTGCTTTAAACATGGGTAGTTTCATTAATAACACTATTTATATGCAAAATAATAATTATATTCTATATATAGTAGTATTATGAGGTCAAAAAACTTAGCTCCGCTAGTATAGCACAATTAGCAGGCTTCTAGATCGTGTCTTTGCACTCCATCTTCCGCAGGCGACGGCTCTAGGCCCTCTTAGGGTAAGAAAGAGGCTTTTAGAGATTTCTTATTGAGAGAGAAAAGTGCGAAATGAGCCAATAAATGAAAAATAGCATTTACCCTTCAATTTAAATGTTATGGGCGCGCTCTCATGAGAATAAAAGCTTTAGCCTCTTTTACTCCCCTCAAACTTTTCATTTTTTTTACAAACGCTAAACATCTATTTCGATCCCAGCGTCTATCCTAGGGTTATATATTCTGGAAGATTATACTTACCCACCATAAAGAGCCCTAGCGCTATATCCACTCTCAGAACCACCTAAGACGTGCCTTAAGAATAAAGGAAACTACCATGATCCACATCGATAACCTCAATAAGACCTTCGGTACAACTAAAGCCCTTTCCCAAGTTGAGCTGCACATTGAAAAAGGCGAAATGGTGGCCTTGATAGGGGCGTCCGGATCGGGGAAATCCACACTGATCCGCCACATGTCGGGGCTTTCAGCGTCCGACAAGTGCTCAGGTGTTCTCATGCTGGGAGGAAACGTGGTTCAAAGCGAGGGCATCATCTCCCGACAGATAAGAGAGATCCGTACGGGCATAGGGGTGATTTTCCAGAGCTTCAACTTGGTGGAGCGCCTAAGCGTTGAAAACAACGTGCTTTTGGGGGCGCTGGGCCGAACCCCGCTGTGGCGCTGCCTCACCACCTGTTTCCATGCGGAGGACAAGGATCTCGCCAAAGTTGCCATGGACAGAGTCGGCATCCTTCCCACGGCCAAGCGGAGGGCCTCGACCCTATCTGGCGGTCAGAAACAGCGAGCCGCCATAGCCAGGGCCCTGGTTCAGAGGGCGGAGGTGATCTTGGCGGACGAGCCCATCGCCTCGCTGGATCCTGAGTCGAGCCGACGAGTGATGGAAATCCTCCAGAGACTAAACATAGAGGAGGGCATCACAATCGTGGTGAGCCTTCACCAGGTGGACTTCGCGAAAAAATTCTGCCCACGGGCCGTAGCGCTTGCCAATGGGAGAATCCTCTATGACGGGCCCTCCAAGGGCCTGAGTTCCGAACTCCT
>JAITJT010000085.1 GCA_031278795.1 Deltaproteobacteria bacterium
CCGAGATAGACGTATTTCAAACCAGCGCCTTTCCCGATGTCCCTGGCCCGCAAGAGGGTTTTCTCTGGAGTCATGGGGAGATGGCTCTGGTTATGTAGCGGCATGAAGCGGCTCAGGTGCCAGGGTATGTCCGGACTGAGCCCTGAGATGAAAGCGGCCATCTTTTCCAAGTCCTCATCCCCATCGTTTAAGGTGGGGATGACCAATGTGGTGACCTCTAGCCAGATGCCCTTTTGGTGGACGCGCTCTATGTTGTCTTTGACAGGTTCCAGCCAGGCGTCGGTCACCTCGTTGTAGAACTTCTTGGTGAAACCCTTCAAATCTATGTTCATGGCCGCCACGTAGTCAAGGGACTCCAGCACCTCGTCGGAAAAATATCCATTGGTGACCCAAATGGAGGCGTAGCCCCGGGTCTTGGCGAGACGCCCTATGTCGTCCGCGTACTCATAGAACACCGTGGGCTCGCTGTAAGTAAACGAGAAGCTGTCCGCGCCCACCCGGCGGGCGATTTCCACAAGTGAGGCGGCATCGGCCGCGTCATAGGGGCCAGGGTAATCTGGCCCGGGACGGGCCAGTTTGTGGTTCTGGCAGCCCAGGCAGTTGAAGTCGCAGCCCGGGGCGCCTATGGAGAAGGTCTTGGTTCCCGGGCGGAAGTGGTAGAGGGGTTTCTTCTCCACGGGGTCCAGGTTCATGGCCCTGTCGTAGCCGTAGTTGAAGGTCTGGAGGGCCCCGTCCTCATAGCCCCTCACCTGGCAGTAGCCCCGCTGGTGATCCTCTCTAAACAGACACTTCCTGTGGCAGAGGCCGCAGAGGGCGAAGCCTTTGTCGGTTTTTTTCCAGAATCTGGCGGGTTTGCCTAACAAGCTATCAAAACTCCGTAAACATGATCATAGCTATCTTCTGGGAGATGTCATCCACTACCCTAGAGAGGGCCTCCTGCTCCAGCATCTCCACCTGCCCCTGGTTGGGTGAGACGACAAAGGTCCTGGATGAGCTAAATGTTCGCCTTTTGCTGTAGGGAACACCGGTATCCGGTCTCACCCTGGTGAAGACCGCCTCCACCTCCACCGAGGCGGTACGGCTAGACGAGGACTCGGGCACCTCCGTGTAGGAGGTGGGGAGCACCTCCCAGGAGCCGCTCCCTAAAACCACTGAAATAATGGATAAGCTCAAGGTGGCGTTACTACCCTCGGTCGCAAATGATAGCCCCGGGGTGCCCGAGAGCTTCTCTATGACGCTCCTGGTCAGTTCCGGCCCAAGATTCCCGTAGCGGCTCTGGTTGTCCGCAACAGGCACGTAGAGGGACATACCCCCCTCTGGAAGCTTCAGCTGGTAGGGAGAGGGGGCGAAGCTGTAGCCGCAGCCAGTGAGCGTAAGAAGGCCCAGTACCATGACGGCCAGTTTTATTCTAAGGGGGCTTGGCATTTGCACCTTCAAATCGGGCTAGAAAAACTTCAAATTATCCTTGATTGTCCTTGATTGTCCTTGATTGTCCCTAGATTGTCCTTGAATGCCCTTAGATTGTCCTTAAATATCTTTGACTATTTTAGATTGTCTTAAACTATTCTTGACTATCCTAGACTATCATTGACAATACTTAGATAGCCCTTCCAGTATAAGGCAAAGAATCTAAAAGCTCACTCCAGATTCTTTTGGACCCGCAACTCCTTGAGCTTGTCCAGGACGCCGTTCACAAATTTCTGGGAATCTGTCTCCCCGAAATCCTTGGCTATCTCTATGGCCTCATTGAGGCTAATCTTGTAAGGGATGTCCGGACAGTGGCACATCTCATAGTAGGCTAACCTGATGAGGGCCCTATCCACCTTGGAGACCCGGGCTAGCTTCCAGTTCTGGAGCACTCCCTCTATGTCCGCGTCCAGTTCCGGCCTCTTCTCCGTTACTCCCAAAAAGAGCGCCTCGGCCATAGGCCAGGAGGCCTCGAAGGCCTCCTGGTCTATGCCTAAGGATTCCTCCTCGTCAGAGGAAGGTTGGAAGCACTCTTTAAAGAGGCGAATGGTCTCCTTGGGGTCGTTTTCCACCGAGTCGTGCTGGAAGAGGAGGGTGAGTGCCAGTTTACGGGAGAGACGCCTTTTGCCCTCTCCCTTTTTGCGCTTTTCGCTCAAGATTCTGGAGTCCTTTTTACACTCTACCAGCGGCCTTGATCTGCTTTATGAGCCTCGCGGTCTCAATGGCCGCCAGGGTGGCGTCATAGCCCTTGTTACCGCTCTTTGTGCCTGCCCTCTCCACTGCCTGCTCCACGGTGTCGCAGGTGAGGACCCCAAAACCAATGGAAAATTCCAGATCCAACTGGACGTGGGCCAGGCCCTTGGATACCTCGGCCGCCACGTAGTCGAAGTGGGGGGTAGAGCCGCGGATGACGGCCCCCAAGGCCACCGCGACGTCGAATCTGCTGGTCTCGATGAGTTTTTTGACAATCATGGGTAACTCAAAGGCCCCGGGCACCTTGACGGTGGTGAAGTCCTCCTTTAGGCCTCCGTGCCGGAGGAAGGCATCCAAGCTTCCCTCCAATAGCCTCTCAGTTATGAAGCTATTGAAGCGGCTAACCACAGCCACTAGTCTAAGGCCTTCAGCGTTAATCTGGGCTTCCATAAACGTAAACTTTTTCGCTGTCATCATGCCCCCTTACGGCTAAGAAAAAAAATAAGAACTTACTAAATAGAAAATTACTTCTTATCAGTGCCCAGACTCAGCATATGCCCCATCTTGGTGCACTTGGTCTCCATGTACTTGGCGTTCTCCGGCCTCTGGGGTAGCTCCAAAGGCACCCTTTCCACCACCTCCAGACCGTAGCCCACCAGGGCCACCATCTTGAGGGGATTGTTGGTCATGAGGCGCATCCTCTTGATGCCCAAATCCCTAAGTACCTGGGCGCCCAGGCCATAGTCCCTCAGATCCTCCGGGAATCCCAGGGCTATGTTGGCCTCCACCGTGTCCGCCCCTTGGTCCTGAAGGGCGTAGGCCTTGATCTTGTTGACCAGACCAATACCCCTTCCCTCCTGGGGCACGTAGAGTAGCACACCGCGCTTGGCCGCCACTATCTGCCTCAGAGACTCCTGGAGCTGCTCACCGCAGTCGCAGCGTCTGGATCCTAGGGTGTCTCCGGTTAAGCACTGGGAGTGCACCCTCACCAATATGGGCTCTGGATCCGTTAAGTCTCCAAGAGTTAGAGCTAGATACTCGGAACCATCCACCTTTGAGGAGTAGGCGTAGAGGTCAAAGACAGCGTCTTCTCTGGGAAGTACGCTCTTGGCTTCTAGCTTTACGAGCCTCTCATGGGCCAGGCGGTAGGCTATAAGATCCGCTATGGTCACTATCTTTATATCGTGCTTGGCCGAGAAAAGCTCCAGATCCATCATCCTGGCCATAGTACCGTCATCGTTCATTATCTCACAGATGACCCCGGCCGGGGTGAGGCCAGCGAGCCTCGCCAGGTCCACCGAGCCCTCGGTCTGGCCCGTGCGCACCAGAACCCCACCTTCCCTGGCCCTGAGGGGAAAGATATGCCCGGGCACCACAATGTCCCTGGGTCCTGCCCCGTCTTTAACCGCCGTAAGTATGGTGTGCGCCCTGTCAGCCGCGGATATGCCGGTACTTACCCCGGTTCTGGCCTCAATGGAGACGGTGAAGGCCGTCTCGAAAGGGGAGAGGTTGTGCTGGGTCATCTGGGGAAGACCCAGGGCGTCCACCTTCTCTGGGGTTAAGGCCAGGCAGATAAGCCCCCTGGCGTGGGTCACCATGAAATTTATGGCCTCAGGGGTGGCGAACTCGGCCGCCAGGGTGAGATCCCCCTCGTTTTCCCTATTCTCGTCATCCACCAAGATGACCATGCGGCCCTTCTGGATGTCCTCCAGGGCATCCTCTATGCGTGAAACAGGCATAATACCTCTATATATCCAAGGCAATCTTACTAGCCTTAGAATTTGACCGTGGGATTGAGCTTGAAATAAAACTTATTGTTGAGAGCGGCGTAGACCATGAAGTTAAGACTGGTTCTTAAAAGTGAAACTAAGAGCGGAACTAAGAAAAAAACTCAACACATCCGCATTTTAACAAAAAATATTCCAATTTTTTGTAGCCTGGGCCACGATCAAAGCACTTTCCAAAAAAAAACATCTATAGAGCCTTTCGCATCTAGCTTGGAGAGGCGAAGAAGCTAGAAGGCAAAAAGCAGAAGAGAGAAAACAGAAGGCAAAAGGCATAAGCATAAGGCATAAGGCAAGCTAAATAAAAAAAACTCTTATGCATAAGCCAAGCCGCTTAAGCGGCTCTAGACCCCTCAAAGCTTTCCTCTCAGGGAGGCTATGAGGCGGTAGACCAGCTGTCTGGGAGCCCCCAGCCTCAGGGCCCAGTCCTTGGCCACCAAGGACTGGGCCCTAGGATCCGCTAGTATCAGGCTCTCGTGGCGTTTTAGCTCGGATAGGATGGACTCCTCTGTCTGAGCTATCTTAGGGGCTATTTTCTCGTTATCAATTAAGCCCTCCAAGACCAGGGTCACCTCCCCCTTCCTGGGGTTCTTAGTAACTTCCGCGAGCATTTGGGAGAGC
>JAITJT010000100.1 GCA_031278795.1 Deltaproteobacteria bacterium
ATTTTTTCAGGAGACTTTTTGATGCGCCTAAGCCTCTCACTTTTGTTAAGCCTATTTTTTCTGCTTTTCTTAGCTAAGAGTGTAGCTTTTGCGGCTCCGGACAACTCTTTGGAGGTGGAAAACGAGAACGGGCGGCTTATGTTCAGGCTCAGTTTCTTGGAGAAGGGCGCTAGAAACCCCCTCCCTCAGGAAAAGCCTATATCGCGGGACATAAGCGGAGAGGAGCTGGGTATCGCGCTCTCGGCCGCTAAATATTGGGCGAGTGTGATAAATCCCATGGACTGCCCTGAGACAGCGTCCGCCTCCTGCGCCGCCAGGGTGATTTTTTCAGCGGGCGATGAGTATAGCGTGGAGGGAAGGCCCAGGATTCTCTCTGGGCTGTCGGCTGACTACAACCTGGTTCTTTCCCAGAGCGTCCTGGCCCAGGGCGTTCCCCGGGGCTACAACTTCAATAACTCTCAGGACTACGCCATCGCGGTCACCTTGGGTGATTATCCCTATAATCTGGAAGCCGCCAGTCTGCTCCCAGGAGGTGCCCAAAACCTCTTCAGCCTCTTTGTTAGAGGCATGATGAGGGGGCTGGGACTCTATTCCCTCAAGCCTATTGAGATCAGATCCGGCGGCAAGAACACCCAGTTCGGCCAACTGGTTCAGAGGGGCCAGCTCACGGGCGAGGGCTGGTATTTCAACGGAGTCAACGCCAGCACCATCTATGGTGATGGAACCCTAAGGCCGGTTCCCATGAAAATGGATGGTCCGGACGCCAGGTGGGATCTCTTTGAACTTAGGAACACCCTCCTCTCAGCTTCAAGCTTCTGCAACTATTCAGTGCCCGTGGCCCTGGAGCTCTCAGCCCTCATGGACCTGGGCTATGACCTGGAGCTGGGCCGGGTCTACGGCCGCTCAATTTATACGGACGGAACAACAGTCGCCAACGGCACCGGGTTCATGTCCTCGGTTCCCTACGGCCTGGGTCTCCATGTCTATGGAAGCTTCAACACCGTGCTCCAGGAGGCCGACCTCTCAGCCTCAGGTAAAGGGGCGGGCGGCATCCGCATAGACGGCCGCAGCAACAATCTAACCGTAAGCCCCAACTCAGAGGTGAAGGGCTCCGGCGCTTTAGGGACGGGCATCCTGGTGGCCTACGGGAGTGAGCACACGCTCAACATCCAAGGCTCCGTCTACGGAGAGGAGGATGCCCTGCGCTTTGACATAGGGCTCAACCTCCTGGATTCTGGTGAACTGGACGCTGACGGCTACGGAAAAAACGCCCGCTACTCTTTCTTCCAGGCCGACTCCGGAGCCGGCCCTGAGCAAAAAGATGCCGTTTCCATGCTCGCGGGTCCCTTGGTGAAGATCCTCACGGTCGCGGGCCTTATCCAGAGCCAAAAGAGGGCCATCTACATCTCTCCCAACAGCTATGTGGAGACCCTGAGCTTTGTGAAGGGGGCCTCCATTTTTGGGGACATAATATCCGACTATGACAATATGGGAAAAGGAGCCGCAAGAGTCACGAGCATCTACGTGGGAGGCTCCACCGAGGCCTTTGACAAGGCCGACCCGGACTTCAGCATGGTCATAAGCGGAAAGATCTTGGGCTCCGGAAAAATCCCCATGGCCAACGCCCCCAGGCGCTATATAGGCCGGGGCCTCATAGACCTTATCCTTGTGGGCGGAAAAACCACCATACCCGATACCGGTAGAATCGACGTGAAGAGCGTAAAAGTGCTGGAAGGCGCTGTCATGGAGATAAGACCCGATCTGGCAAACCTCCGCCCGGTCTTTCTGGAGGCCGAGAGCGTAACCTTTAGCCAGGGCGCGGTCATCAGGGTCTCTGAGTCCACTAGCCTTAAGAAAGGCGCTGTGTCCTACTTCACCCCTCTTTTGAAAGTGACCAAGCGGGGAGCGGAGGATTTCGTAAATGATGCTACCCTGGAGCTCGATCCTGACTCCAGCCTCAAGGGGGGAGAGCTGGCCTGGTTCATGTCAGGGGCCAATGACCACCTTTTGGTCTATGTCTTTTCAAAAGTTGAATAAAAAGTCCTATTAATTGTTGTTTATCTTAAAGCTTATTATATGTAACATTTATAATAGTGTTGTATTTATTGTAAATTACTTTAAATATCTTTTATCTTTTAGCCAATAAAAAATTTTTTCCAAATTTTTTTTTTGAAGCCGCTCTCCTTGCGCTTAAGCCGTAACAAAGGGCGGAAAATTTTTTTGGGAGACTTCACCATATTTTTTAAATAAACTTGTGGTCAGGCCGTAATCTGATAGAATGTACTTGTTGATTTTTTTTGCGCGGATAGTTTTAACAACATAAATGTTTAGTTTTTCCGCGTTTATTTTTAAATCTGGATTTTATTTCTTTGTGCTTATCGCTACTCTCGAATTGTTTTACAAAAGATATAGAAGACTTATACATGTTTGAATAATTTATCTATACAATTTTTTTTTCGCGCATAATGTTTTAAAAAGAGCCTTTGGAATCATAATAGAATAATAATTTCCTTAAACAAACAGCCGCAGAAAAAGCCTATGGTATTTTTAAGGTGAGCGAGTATCGGCATAGTAGCGGCATAGTGCGCATGCCCTTATCTGCGTCCTTCTCTTTGCCCTTGAACTATGCCCATTCACGCTCCATTAGCCTAAATCCAGGCAATTCTTCTACGCTCTTGTTGACTTATGATATTTTTTGAGTTTTATTTTTAAAAACATTCTATTCTTTTTATTGTTTTGTTCGTTTGTATTGTGCACTTGTATTTTTGATTTGTATTGTGCGTTTGTATTGTGCACATGTATTATTGATATATTTTGTTCATGTGTTTTTTTGAATATATCGCTAAAAGTCATCCAGATATCAATACATATTGAGAGGCTATCTAATCTAAAACATCGTAAAGGGACTTATATGACAACTTACGAGATTGTGGACTCCCTGGAGAAGCTGGAGGAGGCAATCGCCCGCGTGAGGGCGGCTCAGAAGATCCTTTCCACTTTCACCCAGGAGCAGGTAGACAAAATATTTCTGGCCGGCGCCCTGGCCGCCAACAAGGCTAGGATTCCCCTGGCCAAGCTGGCGGTGGAGGAGACCGGCATGGGTGTGGTGGAGGACAAGGTCATCAAGAACCACTTCGCCTCCGAGCACATCTATAACATTTACCGTGACACCAAAACTTGCGGCCTGGTCGAGTGCGACAAGTCATCTGGTTACAGCAAGTATCTTGAGCCCCTTGGCTTGGTGGCGGCTATCATTCCCACCACCAATCCAACCTCCACCGCCATCTTTAAGTCCCTTATCGCCTTGAAGACCAGAAACGGGCTCATCATCTCGCCGCACCCCAGGGCCGCTAAATCCACGGCCGAGGCCGCCAAGGTGGTGCTCGAGGCGGCGGTGGCCGCCGGGGCGCCGGAGGGCATCATCTCCTGGATTGACAAGCCCACCATGGAGATAAGCGCCACGGTCTTGAGGGAGTGCGACACCATACTCGCCACGGGCGGCTCCAATATGGTGAAGGCGGCCTACTCCAGCGGAAAGCCAGCCCTGGGGGTGGGGGCCGGAAACGTTCCGGCCGTAATCGACCCCTCGGCGGACATAGTTCTGGCCGTGAACTCCATAATCCTCTCCAAGACCTTCGACAACGGCATGATCTGCGCCTCAGAGCAGTCGGTCATCAGCCACCAGTCCATCTATGACGCTGTTAAGGCGGAGTTCATCAAGAGGGACTGCTATGTGCTGAACAATGAGGAGAAAGACAAGCTGAGAGGCACCATGATAGTTAACGGCTCCATAAACGCGAAGATTGTGGGGCAGACGGCCGCCACCATCGCGGGCATGGCCGGGCTTAACGTGCCTCCCACTACCAAGATTTTGATAGCCGAGGTGGAGTCGGTGGAGCCCTCAGAGGAGTTCTCCAAGGAGAAGCTCTCCCCGGTTCTGGCCATGTACCGCGCGAAAGACATGGAGGATGCCTTTAAGAAGGCGGAGAGGCTAATTGAGGACGGTGGCTATGGTCACACGGCCTCCATCTACATTAATCCCCTGACAGCCTCTGACAAGCTCAAGGATTTCATTTCCCGGGTCAAGACCTGCCGCATAGTGGTGAACACCCCCTCCGCCCACGGTGGCATTGGCGATCTGTTCAACTTCAAGCTCATGCCGTCCTTGACTTTGGGCTGCGGCTCCTGGGGGAACAACAGCGTAAGCGAAAACGTGGGTGTGAAGCATCTCTTGAACACCAAAATAGTCGCCGAGAGGAGGGATAACATGCTGTGGTTCCGTGCCCCGGAGAAGGTCTATCTGAAGCGCGGCTCGCTTCCCGTGGCCTTGGAGGAGTTGAAATACGTCTTGGGTAAGAAGAAGGTCTTTGTGGTGACGGACAGCTTCCTCTTCCAAAGCGGTGTCACCAAGCAGATAACCGACAAACTGGACGAGCTGGGCATAGACCACACCACCTTCTTTGACGTGGCGCCGGATCCCAACCTCTCGTCCGCCAAAAAGGGCGCGGCCCAGATGCAGCTCTTCCAGCCCGACTGCGTTATCTCCATAGGTGGAGGCTCGGCCCTGGACGCCGCCAAGATAATGTGGCTGCTCTATGAGGATCCGGACACGCCTTTCGAGGATATGGCCATGCGCTTCTCGGATATCAGGAAGCGCATCTACACCTTCCCCAAGCTGGGTAAAAAGGCCTACTTCATAGCCATCCCCACCACCTCCGGAACGGGCTCTGAGGTGACACCTTTCGCCGTCATAACGGACGACGCCTCCGGCCTCAAGTACCCCTTGGCCGACTATGAGCTCCTCCCCAACATGGCCATAATCGACCCGGATCTCCACATGGGCGCCCCCAAGGGCCTCACCGCCAACTCAGGCATTGACGCCGTGACCCACTGCCTGGAGGCCTACGCCTCCATGCTCGCCACCGACTACACGGACGCCCTGAGCCTCAAGGGCCTCAAGATAATCTTTGAGTACCTGCCTAGGGCCTATGACAAGGGCGCGGACGACCCAGAGGCCAGGGAAAAGATGGCCAACGCGGCCACCATGGCCGGCATGGCCTTCGCCAACGCCTTTTTAGGCGTCTGCCACTCCATGGCCCACAAGCTGGGCGCCTTCCACCACATACCCCACGGACTGGCCAACGCCCTCATGATAGAGGAGGTGCTGCGCTTCAACGCCTCGGAAACCCCCACCAGGCAGGGGGCCTTCTCCCAATACCCCTATCCCAATAGACTCGCCCGCTACGCCCAGGTGGCGGACCACCTGGGCCTAGGTGGCAGTGACGACAAGGACAAGCTGGAGCGCTTGATAGCCCACATAAACGATCTCAAGACCAAGATTGGCATAAAGTCCAAGATCCAGGACTACGTGCCGGATGAGGCGGATTTCTTGAAGCGCCTCGATCTCATGAGCGAGGACGCCTTCGACGACCAGTGCACCGGAGCCAATCCCCGCTACCCGCTCATCGCGGAGATTAAGGAGATGTTCCTTAACGCCTATTACGGGAAGAACCAGAGGAAGGAGGGCTAAGCGTCATGCAGTTAAACAACCTAATCGCCACTCGCGCCCGCAAGAAAGTCTACCGTGACGGAGACCTGGCCATAAAGCTCTTCGAGAAAGGCTACTCCAAAGCCGACATCCTCAACGAGGCCTTGAACCAGGCCAGGGTGGAGGAGACCACCGACCTCCTCATACCCAAGATCCAGGGAGTGAGCGTAATAAACGATGAGTGGGCCATTGTCATGGACTTTGTGGAGGGCACCACCTTGGCGTCCATCATCAAGGACGAAAACGACCCCAATTTGGAGTTTTTCGTGGATCTTCACCTCACCGTGCATTCCAAGAAGGTGCCGCTTCTAAACGTCTTGAAGCACAAGATAACTAGGCAGCTGGGGGACTGCCCGGCCATAGACGAGAGGGCGCGCTATGAGCTCTTAACCAGGCTGGAGTCTTTGCCCAAACACTACAAGCTCTGCCACGGGGACTTCATTCCCTCAAACATTGTGATAGCCAAAGACCAAAAGCCCTACATCCTAGACTGGTCACACGCCACCCAAGGGAACGCCTCGGCCGACGTGGCCAGGACTTACCTGGCCATGAGGCTCCAAGGCGACCTGAAAATAGCCGAGAGGTACCTAGACCTCTACTGCGAGAAGAGCAAGACCCTCAAAAGCTATGTCCAGGGCTGGATGCCCATAGTGGCGGCCGCCCAGCTCTCCAAGGAGATTCCCCAGGAGAAGGAGTTCTTAAGCTCCTGGATAAACATCTTCGACTACGAGTAGAGGGTCCTCCCGAGGCTTTCGTTAAAAAAGAAGGCTCTTTCCTTTAGTTGTTCTTGAGCTTTTAAAACAAAAACCAAGATTCCGCTGAAAGCATCGGGATCTTGGTTTTTTTTTGGAGCATTCTTTTTGCGCGGCTATATCTTTTTAAAAATATTTTTTTGAAGCTATAATTTTTAGGAACTTTCGTTTCGCAAATATTTTGTTGCAAATATTTTGTTGCAAATATTTTGTTGCAAATATTTTGTTGCAACTACTCTGACAATAAGGTATAATAGATCTTCAAAAAGATGAGCTCATATTATTTGCCAAAGCTCTTGATTCCAGTGAATAATGGAAAGAGGCAATATTACCCTTATTATACACAAAAGAATTCTTTTCTATTTTAAATATTTTAGCTAATCAAGAAAACCATTTTAGAAAGCCTAGGAGATAATATCTTCCATACATTAATGTTTGATGAAACAATAGTAGTGATGAACGGTATTATCAGGAAAAATGTTACAAAACGCTCATGATCGTTTCCTTTATAGAGCAATTATTCCTAAAAGTATGGGGCATATTTACGTTTTTGTTTGGATTTGTTTTTAGACAATTTTTGCCTGGGTTTTGCGGTAAGTTTTTCATGAACTTTCCTTTGACTTCCCCGTAAGAATTAGTGGCAAATATAATATTTTATGGAACACACAAAAACAACTGCCACTTATAATTGAAAAAAATATTTGTTCTAACAGATCTGAATTCCATGAAATCAAAGATAAAAATTGTGCTGTTTTCACACGCACAAAAACTTACGACACTTTAAGTGACTCTTAACTAAAACGTTTATTTTAGTATGTCCACTCTTTGACATTTCCGATCGCCAAAAGAACCATAAGGCAGGCTGGAATTTTTTTTTAAAACTCATCACTTAAATATCTAAATAATTTTTTCTTTTTTTTCGCTCTATAATCCTTGTGTCTCATATACTTACTGTTATTTTAATAAAAGATTTTTTTTGTTTGTGTATGACTTCACCTTTTTTAATTTTTTATTTAGATCGAAAATACATTAATGCTTAATCCTAAACGCATCACGCCCCACGCAAATTGACTATTTTCTTCCATTCTTGCCAAGTGGAGATCCCCAAACTAGTTAAACTTACTAAACTTGAACTTTTCGTAATTTTTTGCGATAATAAAAAGACTTCAGATTAGGACTTTCTAAATTCCT
>JAITJT010000174.1 GCA_031278795.1 Deltaproteobacteria bacterium
AGGCGCCACCTTCGCGGGATTCGCCGGAACCATCTACTCCGCCAGGATGGGAACCATATCGCCTGAGTCCTTCTCCTTTGGCGAATCGGTAATCCTCTTCACCATAGTCATCCTGGGCGGCTCCGGGTCCCAGAGGGGTGTAATATTGGGGTCCTTCCTGGTGATGGGGCTTCCGGAGATATTTAGGGGTTTCCAGAACTTCAGGCTTCTTATCTTTGGCGCGGCCCTGGTGGGCATGATGATCTTTAGGCCCCAGGGCCTCATTCCCCCCAAAGGCGCCACCTACGTGCTTCCTGAACCTTGGGCCAATATCAAGGGCCAGAACGGCGAAAAGCTAAAAGAGCCTTAAGGCCTAAAACCCCTTGAAGCCTCTAAGGGGCCCTAAGGGCCCCTTAGAGAAGAGAAGCTATATAAAATTTAGATTTATACAAGACGCTAAAGACGCTATATACACTAAAGATACTAAAGACATTACAGACATTGTAGACAAGATAAGAGAGGCTAAAAATAGACTCTCACACACAGATACCTTATGGATGGTTTATGCTTTTACTGTGGTTGAACAACGTCACCAAGACCTTTGGGGGCTTAGTGGCCGTGGCCGGCTTTTCGGCCGGGGTGGAGCGCGGCGAGGTTGTGGGTCTTATCGGCCCCAACGGGGCCGGTAAGACGACGGTGTTCAACCTCATAACCGGCTCCATCAAGCCGGACGCGGGTTTTGTCTTCTTCTCCGGAAGGAGCCTCAAGGGCTTAAGGCCCAACCGCATAGTGAAGCTGGGAATAGCTAGAACCTTCCAGACCATCAGGCTCTTTCCCCACCTCTCGGTCTTGGAGAACGTGCTCTCCGGCTGCCACTGCCGTATGACCCATGGGCTGTGGTCGGCGCTCTTGCGGCTTCCCGGGCAAAAGCGCGAGGAGAGGTTGGTTCTAAGAGGGGCCATGGAGGAATTGGATTTCGTGGGGCTTTCCAGCAAGTGGAATCTACCCGCCGGGGGTCTCTCCTACGGCGACCAGAGGCGCCTGGAGATAGCCAGGGCCCTGGCCACCGAGCCCAAGCTGGTGATCCTGGATGAGCCGGCCGGCGGCATGAACGAGCAGGAGACCACGGCGCTCACCGGCCTCATTGATAAGATCCGCAAACGTGATATAACCATAATGCTAATTGAGCATGACATGGGTTTCGTCATGAGGGTCTGCGACAGGATTTTCGTGATGGAGAATGGCGTGAAGATATCCGAGGGCACCCCGGAGGAGGTGAGGAGGGATCCCAAGGTCATAGAGGCTTATCTGGGCCCGGACGAGGACGAGGGATATGCTTGAACTAAGTAACCTCTGCGTAAGCTATGGCGGCATAAAGGCCCTCCACGGTATATCCTTGAAGGTGGAGGAGGGGGAGCTGGTGACTATCTTAGGCGCCAACGGCGCCGGTAAGTCCACCACCCTCATGGCCATTAGTGGGCTCGTTCCACTCGCGGAAGGTGAGATCCTCTTCAAGGGGGAAAAACTCCACAAACTAAAGAGCCACGAGGTGGTCAAACGCGGCATTACCCAGGCCCCGGAAGGAAGAAGGATATTCGGGCCCATGACGGTGGAGGAGAACTTAAGGCTTGGCGCCTTCACTAGAGACAGCTTTCCCCAAAATCTCTTGAAATGGGTCTACGAGCTCTTTCCCCGCTTAGAGGAGAGAAAGGGCCAGATGGCCGGAACACTCTCCGGAGGCGAGCAGCAGATGCTCGCAATCGGTAGGGCCTTAATGGCCGAGCCCAAGCTACTTCTACTAGATGAGCCCAGCCTAGGGCTGGCCCCGCTACTGGTTAAATCCATATTTAAGACCATCAAGAGCATAAACCTCTCCGGGGTCACGGTCATCTTAGTGGAGCAAAACGCCAGGGCCGCCCTAAGACTGGCCAGCCGCGGCTACGTCCTGGACGTGGGACATCTGGTCCTGGAGGACACATCCGAGAACCTCCTCATGAATCCCCAGGTCAAGGACGCCTATCTGGGAACGGCTTAAGATGCTTGCGTCCAGCTTTGGTCGCGCGTCCAAGGCCCCAAAAGTCCACACCTCCCCCCAAAACTATGGCAGACAAAATCCTTATAGTTGAAGACGACCCTCAGCACCTCTTCATGCTCACGACCCTTGTGCGCGACTGGGGATATCTGTCCCAGGCGGCCAAGAGCGGCGAGGAGGCGGTGGAGCTCACCTCAAACAACGACTACTCCCTCATCCTCATGGACGTAAGGCTAGGTGACGAGCTCTCGGGCCTCTCGGCTATGAATAAGATAAAGGAAGGTGGCCGCAACCAGAAAACCCCGGTCATCATCATGACCGCCCTCATGAACTACCCTGACGCGGTCAAGGCCATCAAGGACGGGGCCTCGGACTATCTCACCAAACCCCTGGACTTCCAGGCCCTCCGCCGGGCCATGGAGAGCGCCCTTAAGGATAGCGCCCAAAAGGATAACTCCCTCTCTAAAGGAGAGCTCCCCAAAGAGAGGGGCCCCGCGGCCCCTAGGGCCGCGAAGCCCCCCCAGAAGGATGACTTCTTCTATCCAGGCGAGAGCGCCTCCTTCCAAAACGTCATGAACTACATTGAGCTAGCCGCCCCCACGGACGCGGTGGTGCTCATAACAGGTGAGAGCGGGGTGGGGAAAGAGGTCATCGCCCGTCTCATTCAAGAGAAGAGCCCCAGACGCGACAAGCCCTTCATCACCATCAACTGCGCGGCCCTCTCAGACACCCTAGTGGAGTCCGAGCTCTTTGGGCACCGTAAAGGGGCCTTCACCGGGGCCGACACCAAGCGGGTGGGTAGAATCAAGGCCGGAGACGGCGGCACGGTCTTCCTAGACGAGATAGCCGAGACCAACCCCAACTTCCAGGCCAAGCTCCTAAGGCTCATCCAGGAGCATGAGATCCAACCCTTGGGATCCGATGAATCCGAGAAGGTGGACGTGCGCTTCATAGTGGCCACCAACCGTGAAATCAAAAAGGAGGTGGAGGCCGGCCGCTTCCGGGAGGATCTCTACTACCGCCTGGAAGTGATAACCATCCACGTGCCTCCCCTAAGGGAGCGCAGGGAAGACATCCTTCCCCTGGCCAGGTTCTTCATAGACAAGTTCGCAAGAGAACACAGGAAGAGCGAGATAAGGGGCCTAAGCCTCAAGGCCGAGGAGGCCATACTCAAGTACCCCTGGCCGGGAAACATCAGAGAACTTCAAAACGCCATGGAGAGGGCGGTCTTACTCACCACCCAGGACGTGATAGGGGAAAAGTTCATGCCCGTCTCATCCGAGGAGACCAAGCCCCCGGTCGCCTCCACTGAGCTTCCCTTGAATCTTGAGGAACTGGAATGCCTGGCGGTGGAGAAGGCCTTGAAGAAGGCCAAGTGGAATAAAACCGATGCCGCTAAGTTTTTGGGCGTTACCAGAAAGACCCTGGCAGCCAAGATAAAAAACTACAATATCGTGGAGACAGTGGATAACATTGACAAGGACGACGACTAGCGCTTAAAGTCCGCGTCTATTCCCTTCATTAATATCGAAAAAAATAATAAGCGGCATCCCTTAACAGGGAGCAATTTGCAATCGCCAAGGCCATGCTTTGGCGATTTTCTTTTTCGTGTAACATACGAGTAAATCGAGCTTTGGACTAGTGCTGATAAGGTAAGGCGCGGGAAATGTTTTTGAGTGTTGATGTTTAAAATTAAAGATGGAAATGATTTTGCTAGGATGCTTAAATTGTGAAAATAAGGAATAATGATTAGAAAGCTTGGAAAGCTTGAACAGCTTGGAAAGATTGTGTTTGAGGGATATTAAGCTTGTGATTGAGGGAGGAATATTAAAAAATAAATAATACTTTGTCTTGAAATAATTAGAAGAAACGCGTTAATGTTTGCATGAAAGATAAAAAGAAACAAAAAGAAAAAAAAACACTAAAAACAAATAATTAATAAACGTTAAAAGGTGAAAGATGAAAGATGTAACAAAGAAAGAAACACTAAAAATAATTAAATAAACGAAAAAAACAATCAAAGAAAAGCAAAGATAAAAGCCATAAAATAAACAATTAAACATGCGTTGAAACAAACAATGTTGTAAATATAAAACAACTAAAGCCGCACAATAGCAAAGAAAAAAGTTCTGATAAGCGTAAATTTAACGCTTATCAGAACTTGTAATGGGTACGCAAATCTTAAAATATAAGGATTTGGAAACGCTCTATTCTTCCTCATCCTTTTTTATGCTGAAGCGGCTTTTGGCGTCAAAGGCGCTTTTAATCTTGGAGAACTTCTCAACGGAGGGGTTATCCGGATCAGTTGCTTTCTCTTCAGATTTAGTGGGATCCGCGGCTTTGGGGTCAAATTTCTTGGAAGAAGGTGAGCTACCACCAGAATCCTTCTTTTTAATAATTTTATCCGAGGAGTCGTTGTTTTGGGTTGTAGGCTTTTTGGCGATGTCAGGTGGAGCTACGCTAGACGGGGCTTTATCCGGCAAATTACCTCTGTCGGTGAAGGCCAGGCGGAAGCCAATGTTCTCGTCGACCTCGCCGTTATCTAGAAAGAATCTATAAGATGAGCGCGTGCGCTCCGGGGAGTTGTACCAGGCGCCGCCCCTCACCACTCGGGAGCCAAAGATATCGTCCTTGGGGCCCTTGGGGTCCACTTCCGGGCTCCACTGGTAGTACTCGATTTCATAGTAGTCGGACACCACTTCCTTCACGTTTCCGTGGACGTCATAAATGCCCCAGGCGTTAGGTTTTCTGGTCCCGATCTTTTTGGTGCTGTCGGTGTTGATGCTGACCCAGTCGTATTCCCCTATGTCACTGGCGTTTTTACCGAAATGCCAGGGAGTGGTGGAGCCGGCCCTCGCGGCGTATTCCCACTCGGCCTCGGTGGGAAGGCGGTACATGTCCGTTCCCTCCCTCTCATTTAGTTTTTTTATGAACTCCAGGATCTGGTCTATGGTGATATTTTCCACAGGCAGATCGGTACCCTTGTTCAGGCTGGGATTATCGCCCATGACAGTCGTCCACTGGGCCTGGGAAACCTCGAAGGCGCCCAGGTAGAAGTCTTTGGTGAGAGTTACCTTGTGGAGAGGTTCCTCGTCATCCTCCGGGGCCATGAACTGTTTTGGATCGTTTCCCATCAAGAAGGTACCGGCCTTAATCTTGACAAATTCCATTCCCAGAGAGTTTTTGTAATCCGCCGCGAAAGTTGGTAGGGCGAATATGGCTATCAGGAAAAGGGAGATGACCAAAGACTTGAAAACTCTCATTTTGTTTTCCTCACGCTGGATAAAAATGCATTAGGGCGGAATCTGGCAAAATTTACCTTAGAGTCGAAATTACCTAGACGCCAGAATAAGACAAGAAAAAAAATGCAGCCTTTACGACTGTGACGTTAAGATAGGGTGAAATTAGAATTTGTCAAGAGAGAGTAAGGTGTAGATATTATAGGTGTTTTTATAAGTAATTCGTGATTATTATACTCTAATCTTCCAAATTATTTGTCTATTGTTGAATGGATAATTTGGTGGGGGAGAAGAGGTTCTAGGGATAATGATAGTTAAACTTAGGCTTTTATTCAATAGAGAAAAGAATGGCTTTTTGGGCTTATAAGAGCCTATAAAAAGAATTTTTACTAGATGTTGTAGTGCGTTTTTTTTAAAGATGGCTTCTAAGCTTTTTTCCTTGATTCAACTCGCCCACCTGCATAAGGCTTTTCCGGGTGGGCAAAAGGCTACCCCGGGTAGGGAAAAGGGGCGTAAGGTTTACTCAAGGGCTAGGCTCTCAAAAAAAGGCTCACAGACATTGGCCCGGTAATGGTCAAAGAGGTTCTTGGCGTTGGAGGCGTTGAAATCAGCGCAGCCAAGATCGATTAGGTAGTCTCCGTAGAGGACCAGCCTGATTAGCTGGTGGAAATAGTGATATTTGGAGGATACCCGAGGCGAGGTGGTCTCGCCTTCAAAGGCTGGATAGCCCTTGTAGGAAAATATTCTGCTCCCCACCAGCTCCATGCCCACGTCTATCTTGGAAAGCGCTTGGAAATAATCCTGGGGGCTATCCCCTTGGCCAATCTCTTCCTGGCTCTTTTTCCACTCCGGGTAGGCGCTCACTATGGCGCCGATGGAGACCGTGGATATGCTTTGAGAGCCGTTACTCGCCGTATCGCGTCTCACCCAAAAGGGAACCTTGTTGGATTGGAGGGACTGGTTCTCAAAGCCGGTGGGGATGCTTACCGTAAAATCCACTCCCAGTTTGTCCTCCTCTGGCCTATTGTCGAAATCCCGATAGTGGACATCTTCCGCTAGAAGCTCGGCTGAGTGGATGAGGTTTAGGAGTAGGAAAAAGATAAGCGTTCTAAGCGCGTTTTTGGCGCTTAGAACGCTTGGGTCTTGGGATCTGGGAAAATTTAGCATGTGTCGCCTCCACCATTTTTTGTGAGCTCTCTTGGGAAAAGGGAGCTCATCGCGGCTCAGTCCTCTTCTGGGATGGCCAGCTGGCCGCAGGCGCCGCCCACGGCCTCTCCGCGCGATTTGCGGATGACGGTGGTGAAGTGTCTATCTGTGAGGTACATCTTAAAGAACTGCACCCGCGCCTCCAGTGGGGGCTTGAAGGGCGCGCCCTTCCAGGGATTGAAGGGTATGAGATTTATCTTGACCTTTAAGCCGTGAAGGTAGTTGACCAGGGCCTTGGCGTCCTTTAGCTCGTCATTGACGCCCCCCATAATCACGTAGGAGATGGTTATGCGGCTGCCTTTGGGGAGGGGGTACTTGAGGAGGGCCTCTTTTAGATCCGTGAGGGTGTATTTCTTGGCGATGGGCATGAGGCTCTCTCTGAGGCTTTGGTCGGCGGAGGTGAGTGAGATGGTGAGCGATATCTTTGGGTGGATTTGCCCTAGGGTTTGGAGCTCCGGAATGAGTCCCACCGTGGAGACGGTCACCTTGTTGTGGTTGAAGGCCTTGAGCCTGGGGTGGATGATGATGTCCAGGGCTTTGGAGACTTGGGTGAGGTTGTTCAAGGGTTCCCCCATGCCCATGAAGACCAAGTTGCTGATGGGTATATTCGCCACTCCCTGGGCGGCGGTGATTTGCCCTAGGATCTCTCCTTGGGTGAGGTTTCGCTTTAAGCCCATGGTGCCCGTGCGGCAGAAGGCGCAGCCCAGGTTGCAGCCCACCTGGGAGGAGAGGCAGAGGGTTAGGCGATCTTTTTCCGGGATGAGCACGGACTCCACCATTAGCCCGTCCGGAAGTAGGTTGAGCAGCTTGGTGGCCCCGTCGGGCGAGGTAACCCGCTGGATTATTTCCAGCTGGGGAGCTATCTCCGCGCATTCCGATAAGAGGGACCTGGTTCTAAGTGAGATGTCCGACATGACCGAGAAGTCCTGGACGTTTCTCTGGAAGAGCCACTTGGCCAGTTGATGGGAGCGGTAGGGCAAGACTCCTAAAGATACCAGGTAGTCGCTAAGCTCTTCCGGGCTTAGATCCATAAGTTGTGTCTTATCTTTTGGGTGCATATTGGGGGTGGGTCAACTGCTTGTTTCGTTTTGATAGTAGGGGTGAAAGCGCTCCACCGAGCTCACCAGGGGTTTAAGGCCCTTGAGGGAGTTTACCACGAACAGGAAGTGCTCGTAGTCCACCAGCGCCAGGCGCAGATAGAGGATTCCCGGGTCGTCCGGGTCCACCTTGAACTCGGTGATGGTGGCCTTGGCGGATGAGATGGCGTTGATTATCTGGGGCAGGGCGTTGGGGTTGTCGCTGTGGCAGACCCTGAGGAAGGCGTCCGTGGTGGATTCAGCCTCACCGTCTAGGTTCCAGCTCACCTCTATGAGCCTATCCTCGGCTAAACCCGGTACGGTCTGGCAGTCATGGGAGTGCACGGTCACCCCGCTATTTTTGGTGAGGTAGCCCACTATGGGCTCTCCAGGTATGGGTTTACAGCATTTAGCGAAACGCACCACCAGGGAGTCCATGCCCTTCACCAGGATGGAGGGGGCCTCCAGGCTTAGCTCCTTTTTGTGAAGAGGCCTCGGGGAGGGGACTATCTTGGCCGCAGGCGCGCTCGGGAGCGGCAGCTCCCGGGCGCGTTCCTGCTCCAAAAGGTACTGGCGGATCTTGGTCTTGGCCTTGGCCGAGACCACCTTGGGCAGCCAGTCCAGGGAGGGCTTGGCGAATTTGCTGGTGACCACCTTCACGGTGTCGCCGTTCTGGAGCTTGTGGTCCAGGGTGACAATCTTACCGTCCACGTAGGCCCCGCACAGGGAGTTCCCTATGTCCGTGTGGATCTGGTAAGCGAAATCTATGGGGGTGGAGCCCACGGGCAGCTGCTTTCTGTCCCCCTTGGGGGTGAGCACGTAGATGAGCTCCTTGGAGTCCAGATACTCCTTTAGGGCGGCCAGGGAGTTCTCCGGGCTCTCGGTGTCGGATGTCCAGGCCTGGGAGATGGTCTCCCTGAACTTGGAGATGAGCTCCTCTTCCTCTGAGGAGACCCGGGTGCCGGCCTTGTAGCGCCAGTGGGCGGCCACGCCGTCTTCCGAGTAGCTGTGCATCTCCACGGTCCTTATCTGAATCTCTATGTGGGTGTTCTCTGGCCCCACCACGGCCGTGTGGAGCGAGCGGTATCCATTGGGCTTGGGTAGGGAGATGTAGTCCTTGAAGCGCCCGGGAAGGGGCGAGAATATGGTGTGCACCAGGCCTAGGACCTTGTAACAGTTCTCCACGGAGTTCACGACTATCCTAAAGGCGAAGAGGTCGTATATCTGCTCGAAGGGGATGTTCTGCATCTTCATCTTCCGCCAGATGGAGTAGATGTGCTTGTTGCGGCCGGCCACGTCCGCCTCTATGTTGTACTCGGCTAGCCTCTTGGAGAGTAGGCTCTTCACCTCCTCCACGTACTTCTCCCTGGCCTTCTGGCCACTGGCCAGCTTCTCTATAATGTCCGTGTACTCCTTGGGGTGGAGATGAAACAGAGAGAGATCCTCCAGCTCGGCCTTGATCTTGTGGATGCCCAGCCGGGTCGCGAAGGGGGCGTAGTAGTCCAGGGTCTCCCTGGCTATCTCCACCTGCTTCTCCTCATTCATAAACGAGAGCGTGCGCATATTGTGGAGCCTGTCAGCCAGCTTCACCAGCATGACCCTCAGGTCCTCCAGGGACGCGAATACCAGCCTGAAGAGGTTGGCGGCCTGCCTCTCGGTCTTGGTCCGGAAGTTGGTCTTACCCAGCTTGGTGACCCCGTCCACTATCACGGCCAGGGCCTCTCCGTAGACCTTCCCAAAGTTCTTGCGGATGTCGCGGATCCTCACCCAGGTGTCCTCCACCGTGTCGTGGAGCAGCCCGGCCGCGATACTCACGGCGTCCAGCTTCATATTGGCCAGGATGCTGGCCACGGCCAGGGGATGGGTGAGATAGGGTTCCCCTGAGGCCCTGGTGTCGTTTTTATGGGCAATGGCCGCGAAGGCGTAAGCCTGCCTTATGAGCTCTTCCTCGTCCGGGGTGGCGTTGGGGTAGTACTCGTTGAAGGTGTCTATGATGGCGTTGATGTTGGTGGCCTTGGGGACGTAGCTGGGGGTGTCCAGGCCGGGCTCGTAGACGTCGTTGGGGGTCTCGCTCGCGTCGGGCGTACCGCTCCCCAGCCACTCATCCGAGCTGGGAGACTCGTGGGGCCTCTCCTTGGACCCGGGCCTTGGCCCGGTGTCGAGGGCGCCTTCCACGGTAGCCGTCTCCTCATTCATGGAGACGGAGTCCAGGGTAGCTCCAGTCGCGAGCGGCTCTTTCTTGTCTTCTAGATCCTTGTCGATTATGGTTGCCATCAAATATCCAAAATCTGGAGTTTGTCGCCGTGACAAAGTTTTAAGCCCAATAAGAGGCCAGGAGGGTTGTTTATTTTTCTGACACAACCCCATACTCAAATAAATTATAGCAAATATCAAGCGTTTTGTAAAGGATAAAGGCCAAGCTTGGCTAAAAACGCGAAAATAAAAAGGCCTTGGTAGTGACGAAACAGGCAAAAGGCTAAAAGGCTATGAGGCTAAGATAGGGAAGGGCGCTTTTTAAAAAAAGGGTGCTAGTCAAAAAACCCCTAAAGGCAAAGCAGCCCATGAATCATTTAGCCTCTGTGATTGTTTGGAGAATGTCTCTCCATAGTAAGCCTTGAATATTTTGGTATAAGGGGAAGCGCCCCAATTTTTGGGCCTTAATGGCGCGGCCGCCAAAAGCCAAAGAATGTCCACAATATGCAGGGATAAATGTAAATATAAGCGGATAATTAGGCGTTTAGTGTTGTCATACCTCACAAGTTTACTCTATATATAGCGAAAAAGCCCGCCTTTGTGGATATTCTTTGAGAGCTCTAGAGAAAAGTGCCAAAAATCCCCCCTTGAGTCAAAGGGATTTTTACCAGACACAAAGGAAAAAGAGAGCGTATCGCATCATGGTGCGTGACAAATCATAAAATTCAATAGCCGCAAGCTAAAAAACCTAAACCGTGGCAAAAAGATAAGTAAGGAAAAGCCAGGAAAAGCCAGGAAAAGCTAAGAAAAGTAAGGAAAAGTAAGGAAAAACAAGGAAAAGCAAAGAAAAACAAGGAAAAGCAAAGAAAAACAAGGAAAAGCAAAGAAAAGTAAGGTAAAGCATAATAAAGTTAAGCACAAAAAACACACAAAGGGAGCAAAGTAAATTTTCGAAAGTCCTTACAAGGTAAGCATTATCTAGTAAAATGTAGATGGTATCTGAAAAAGATAATTTATTTTTTCTTGTTTATCAATATAAATTTTATTGTAAATCGCGTGCGCTTTGTGATAATGATATATTTAAAGTTTGTGATGGCCTGGATGCGGGATTTAAAATTTAAAAGGTATTTATTTTCACTTTTAATTATGCCATAATTATCATGTTTTATCAATAAGATCCGCTAGAAAATACCTTGGAATCTTAGATGATGATCACGGTCCTTTTGTCCTTTATTCTTTAATCATTAAGCTATAATCTTTAATTCTTAATCTTTAATCCTCAATCTTTAATCTTTAAACTTTAACCTTAAATCTTTGCTGTATTGTCCAAGTTAAATATCCTGAAACGGTTAATTTACATGAAAAAACTTCCACTTAACAAAAATGATTTCAAAGAAATAATAACCGGGGACTATCTCTACGTAGATAAGACCTACATATTTTTTCATATCTTTAAAAATTACGATATCTACTTTTTAATGAGGCCATCAGGCTTTGGAAAAACCCTTTTTTTATCAACGCTTAGATATTATCTAAGTGGAGAGGGCTCTCTTTTTCAGGGTCTCGCGATTGGTGGCGATGTGCTGTTCAAAAGCGCGGAGCCGCTTATCTTTTTGGACTTCAATCCAGAGGACAGCGCTACTTTAGAAGATAATACTCTCGCCAAAATTAAAACCTCAGCGGAGCTTAACGGCATAAACATCCAAGAAAAGGCCTCCCATCTGGCCTTGGCCGAGCTCAT
>JAITJT010000238.1 GCA_031278795.1 Deltaproteobacteria bacterium
AAAATAAAAAAGAGTGCCATCAGCACAATTAATTTAAAATAAATCTCAATTTGATAAATATCTATCTTCAATCTAAATTAATCGCGTAATTATATTGTATAACATATCATAGACTAAAATAAAAAATCATAAAATTAAATTTCAAAAGAGAACCCGCTTTCGCGGGGTTTTGGTTTCCTGAAATGTAGCACATTATTAAGGCTTTTATCAACGCGGGGCGATCATGAGCTTAAGAGCTAAGAGCTAACAAAAATCCCAGAAGAGAGCTAACAAAAAAGGGGTTTCTGGCTCAGGCGGAGAGTCCGCCTGACCAAAAACCCCTTTGGAATTTAAAAGGCCATTTTTAAGTGATCAGTAGTCCGCCTTGATGGTCCAGGCCATCTTCTTATGGGCCCAAATCTGATAGATGATGACCGTAGGCACCATAATCACCGCCACCACCAACATGATGGTGAGGGTGGGGTTGGAGGAAGAGGAGTTCACCAGGTTCATGGCGCCTTTGGGGTCGATCCTGGAGGGGATGAGGTTGGGGAACATGCCAATCACCCCGGTGAGGGTGAGGGTCAGGATACCTCCGCAGGAGGCCAGGAAGGCCCGTCCGGGGCTGTTCTTGAAATACATGTAGTAGCCCGTGGCCAGGAAGAGAACCGCACAGAGGGCCGGAAGCGCGAAGAGCAGGGGCGAGGCCAGGAAGTTGTCACCCAGACGGGGCCAGAAGGCCCAGAAGAAGGTGAAGGCCACGTAGACCAGGAACACGATGAGGAAGATGGGCCAGGTTACCTTGGCCATGTAGAAGGCCTTGGTCTTGAGGTCTCCCTCCACCCGGTAGGTGAGGTAGAGGGCCCCATGAACCAGGAATATGAGGAGGAAGAGTACCCCGCCCAAAATGCAGTAGGGATGGAGCAGGTTCAGGATGTTTCCCTGGAACATGGAGAACTGCTTGTCAGCGTCATAGACCAGGGGCAGGCCCCTGAAGAGGTTGGAGAAGGCCACTCCCAGGAGGATGGCGGCCACGGCGCTGGTTAGGCAGCCCAGACCGTCACAAATCATGCGGTAGTAGCGGTGCACCACCTGGAAACGCAGTTCAAAGACCACTCCCCTGATTATGAGGCAGAAGAGCAGTATGAGTAGTGGGGTGTAGAGCGAGGAAAAGAGCACGGCGTAGGCTATGGGGAAGGCCGCGAAGGTGACGCCTCCGGCGGTGATTAGCCAGACCTCGTTTCCGTCCCAGAAGGGCCCGGTCACCTGGTACATGGCGGTGCGCTCCTTCTCGCTGGAGGCGCCCAGGATGGGCAGCCACATGGATATGCCGAAATCATAGCCGTCCAGCATGAAATAGACGCCCCAGAGAACCCCCCAAAGGATAAACCAGATTATCTGCAGCCATTCAATTTGCAAGTTTTCCATGATTTAGGTCCTCCCTTGAGCCTAAGCGTAGTGTTCGGTCATGTTGTCAGGACCCTTGAGGGCGGCCCTTATCATCATGACAAAACCCGTAATTGATATGAGGGCGTAGATCAAGGCCATGGCGATGAAGGTTCCCAGGACTTGATACCATTCCACGGCCGGTGAGCCGGCGTCCGCCGTTCGCAAGAGGCCGTACACTATCCATGGCTGTCGGCCCAGCTCGGTCACCAGCCAGCCCAGCTCCAGGGTGATATAGGGGAGCGGTATGAGGATCACGTAGATCCACAGCCCCCATCCAAAAGACGGCACGATTTTTCGGAAAATGGCCGTGAGCACGGCCACCGCCAACATTATGCAGCCAAAGGTGACCATGAGCCTAAACGATATGAAAATGGGCCAGACCAGCGGCCTGTCCTCGGGTTTTATGGATTTCATGCCCGGAATGGTCTCTTTGAAGGAGTTGGTGGCCAAAAAGCTCAAGAAACCCGGTATGGGGAGGGCCTGAACCAGGTTCCCCTCCTCATTGGTGAACTTAGGCACCACTATGAGATACATCGGGGTATTGGGCTCGGTCTCCCAGACGGACTCCAGGGCCGCGAACTTGGAAGGCTGTTTCTCGGCCGTCACCTGCCCCAGCTGGTGGCCGGCGAGGGCCGTAAGTATGGCGAAACAGACGGCGAAACAGGAGCCCAGTTTAAAGGAGGTGTGGAAGAAGTCCTTGTTCTGGCCGAAATAGAGGTGCCAGGCGGATACCCCCATGACCAAAAAGCCTGCCAGGAGGAAGGCCCCACAGACCGTGTGGAAGTACATGTGCCAGCCGTAGGTGTTGGTGAGAACCTCCCAGAAGCTGGATAGCCTAGCCACTCCGTCCTGGACCGGCTGCTGGTAGCCCACCGGGTTCTGCATGAAACCGCTGGCCAGGAGTATCCAGAGGGCGGAGATGGTGCTGGCGAAGGCCACCAACCAGATGGAGACGCAATGGAGCTTTTTGGGGATCTTGTCCCAACCGAAGGCCCAGATGGCTATGAAGGTGGACTCCAGGAAGAAGGCCAAGGTGGCCTCTATGGCCAGGAGCGACCCAAAGATATCGCCCACGTATTTTGAATAGATGGCCCAGTTGGTGCCAAACTGGAACTCCAGGGCGATACCGGTGACAACCCCCAGGACAAAGTTGATGAGAAAGATCTTCCCCCAGAACTTGGCCTGGAGCTTGTACTGCTCATCTCCAGTCCTCACATACCGGGTCTCCATTATGGCTATGAAAAAACCCAAGCCTATAGTCAGGGGGACAAAAAAGAAATGGACGATGGTGGCCAAGGCGAATTGGAGCCTGGAGAGGATTATCGGATCCATTTAGTTCCTCCGTTTAAACATTCAAGATGATGCTCTCACAAAATGCCTCCAGATTCATGGTTGAAAGCCAGTGAGACTTTTTATGGTTAAACCGCAAATCCATGGAGGTCTAGAACGTAGAGCAGGGCCAAGATGCATCCCTCCATTTTGTGCAGTCATGAGATTGTGTAGTGGGAAAAAGTAGCTACAAAAGTACTATTTTATTTTACAATTTTTTTTTATCATGGTCAATAAATTAATATGACTTTCAAAGTTTTTTTCCATTGGAAAAAACTCGCTTTCCCACGCTAAAACAGCGCCATCCCAAGGCCATCGGCCCATAATTCTTCCCATAAACTCCTAAGCTTTTGCGCCTATTGTGAAAAAAAGCGAACTAGCCCCTAGCAAATCCTCGCTATCTTGAAAAAAGGATGAGCCTCATGAGTCTTTAGGTCATTTTATAGGCCTCTGGGCAAGGGTTTTGGGTCTTGGGTTTTGGGGCTTTAGTCTTGGGTCTATGGTCTTGGCTCTATGGTCTTGGCTCTTGGCTCTTAAGTCAGAAAGAGACGAAAGCATTATGGCTAAAAAGTGCACAGCAAAAATAATTCCTTCATTTTATGGTATTTATCCAATAACTTTGTGTTCCAAAATAAGCAAAATTTTTTAAAAATTTGTAAAACCCAAAACGACATTAGCTCAATATGGCCGTGTTACGCCTCTGAGCCCTTATATCTGACCTCTTATATCTGAGCCCTTGCATCTGACCCCTATGTTTCCTTAGCAAAATGAGAATTTAAGCGAAAGGCCATAACTAGAGGGCTTTTTCGTAGTACAATGCCCAGAACAAGGCAATCAGAATTGAAATTGAGCCCCATGCTCAAAAAGCTAATTTTAAAACCCCTTCTAGACTTAGCCCCAGCCTAAAGCCTTACAGCTATTTTTGGATGATTCCTAAGGACCCTCCCAGATGCCTGAACCGAGTTCCAATCCCCTGAGGAAAAGCTATATTTCCCTCTTCATCCTCTTGGGAATTTTTCTTCTCCCGGCTTGCGCCGTCAAGCCCATCCACCGTGAGACCCAGCCCATTGAGCAAAACATCAGCCCGGTGCGCTCCGTTATCGAGCACGGGGACTGGGTGGTCATCAGAGGTGTAACCGGGCCGGACAACCTCATAGGGGCTGCCACCAACATGCCCTTTTCCCACGCCTCCATCTATGACGCTGAAAACGACCAGGTTATTGAGGCCGACAGCCACGGAGTCCACCTAACCTCCCTTGAGGAATATCTGGGCTCGGCCTCCCGGGTCTGGATCATCAAACCCATGTGGGCGACACCGGAGACCAGGCCCCTGGCCGTGGAAAGGGCCAGGGCCCTCTTGGGACGTCCATATGACTTCACCGGGGTCATCGGTCTGGGGCTACCAGACCGCTACTACTGCTCAGAGCTGGTCATGGCCGTCTGGAAACCCTTCAGGGCCAAAAATCCCATGCAGAACCCCATTCCCCTGGTCATCTCGCCCGGGCGTCTCCACCACTGGGGCCGGGTGGTCTACGACTCCATGGAGATAGGTTTCGGGGTGGTGCCTGAGCCCAAAAAGCCCTAGGCC
>JAITJT010000239.1 GCA_031278795.1 Deltaproteobacteria bacterium
TCTTAGCTAAAAGCCTTGTTATTTAAACATCAAAATTTAAATCCCATAGTTGCCTTGAATAAATCGCTTAAGCTTTTGACTTTCAAGAATTCTTTCTTTGCGTAAACACCCCAAAATCCTATAGACAAGTTGGAACCCGCCTTGGGTTTTTGGCTATCAAGACTATGGCCGTTTACTTCCGCGACTCAACAAAGACTCTTAGGTGCGGCGGGCAACTCCTTGAAGAATGCTAATTCCCCATATTTAGTATAGTTTGCTCTCATTATAGGTACTGTGCCGCTGTATATAGATTTTTAAAGCCACCTTGATTTAGATTTAAATCGCCCCAGGCGCAAAACAGGCCAGCTAAGAAAAGTCATTTATAGTGGCATATGAAACTTGCACCACTACATGAGGTGGATGCATCTGGCAAAGAGTGGGTGATTGGGGGCTGTTCCAAGGCGCTTAGTCTCTTCTAGACAAGTGAAATCGCCCACAAAACTTTAGTTCACAGCGGAGCTGAGTTAAAATGAGATAGTTTTGTTTTTTAAAGCTCTTGCCCTGGCTTTCCCAAAAGGCCCCTAAAAGCTTATAAGGCCTCCACAAAAGGCATTTCTTAAAAAAAAAGGTGAACCATGTCAGACGATAAGTGCATTTATCTAGCAGGAGGCTGCTTCTGGGGGGTTGAGCGCTATATCTCCCTCATCCCCGGCGTTAAGAACACGGAAGTTGGCTACGCCAACGGAAGAACCCAAAACCCCAGCTATAAAGATGTATGCTCAGGTGAGACAGGTTTCACCGAGGCGGTTAAGGTCTGCTATGACGCGGACTTGATTAACCTTGAGGAGCTACTCTCACTTTTCTACAAGGTGATAGACCCCACCTCCAAGAACCGCCAGGGAAACGACGTGGGCGAGCAGTACCGCACAGGGGTCTACTTTGAGGATCAAAAGGATGAACAGATTGTGGAGGAGTCCTTGAAGAACCTCTCCAAAGGCCTGGATAAGCCCCTCATGGTGGAGTCGGGGAAGCTTTTAAACTACTACCCGGCCGAGGAGTACCACCAGAAATACCTGGAGAAAAACCCAGGGGGCTACTGCCACATAGGGCGGGTGCATTTTGATAACGCCAAGAACTACAAAAAGCCCGGGAAAGAGAGTGGCGCTCAGCTTAAGGAGAGGCTAACGCCTCTCCAGTACAACGTAACCCAGAACGCCGCCACTGAGCCGCCATTCCGGAACGAGTACTATGACAAGTTTGAGCCAGGCATCTACGTGGACATAGTGGACGGAAGCCCTCTCTTCCTCTCCAGCGACAAGTTCGAGTCCGGTTGCGGCTGGCCCAGCTTCGCAAGACCCATAGACGAGAGTCTCCTTTTGGAAATAGAGGACAAGTCCCACGGCATGTCCCGCACCGAGGTGAAAGGGAAATCGTCTAGGTCACATCTGGGACACGTCTTTCCAGACGGTCCAAAGGACCTAGGCGGCCTCAGGTACTGCATAAATAGTGCCTCTCTTAAGTTCATTCCAGCCTCCCAGATGGAAAGTGAGGGTTACGGAAAGTTCCTACCCCTAATCCAGAAGGCTTCCAAGAGCCAAGGATAAGAGGGGCGCCCTTTAGGGGCGCCCATCCATAGAAGCTAATGATAAGCTAAATATGTCTATAGATTGATGTTTTAATTAAATAGGGTGTGGCTAGGACTTGGAAACAGAGGCTATCAACAAGAGTGTTTTTTTCATGGACAGGGTGGATCCTAGGCTCAAGGTGGCCTCACTCTTCCTCTGGTCCGTGCTCCTGGCTATCCTCCACACCATAGATGCGGCTTTAATGGGCCTTTTGGGTTCTTGGCTCCTGGGTCTGGCCTCAGGGAAGCTCCTCTCCTTTTCCAGCATCAAAAGGGTATTGGGGGTTAACGTCTTTCTTATCTTCATTTGGCTCTTCCTCCCCTTCTCCTATGAGGGAGGTGAGGTTATAGGGCATTTTTGGGGCTTTGATATAACCCGTGAGGGATTGGATCTTTCCATACTAGTCTCCCTCAAGGCCCTGGCCATCACCTTTGGCGCCGCGGCCATCATAGGCTCCTCATCCATCTACACCATGCTCATAGGCGCCAGGGCCCTAGGCGTTCCGGAAAAGATTATAGCTATGCTCCTCCTCATGAACCGCTACATACAGGTGGTGGGGGACGAGTACGGTAGGTTGAGGAACGCCATGCGCATCCGCGGCTTTGTGCCTAAACTCAGCAAGCATACCCTCAAAAGTGTCGCCAACCTCTGCGGCATGCTCCTGGTGAGGGGCTTTGAGCGGGGGGACAGGGTGCTGGCGGCCATGCTCTGCCGGGGCTACAAAGGACGCTTTTGGCTAAGACCCAATCTAAGCTTCAAGTCTATTGATGTTGTGTTTTTGCTCTTCATGTGCCTTCTTATCCTACTGGTGGAACTAAATGATGTCGCCCCAAGCCCTTATTGAACTCATAGACATAAGCTTCTCCTACAAGGGGAGGCCTCCGGTCCTAAAGGGCGTTAACCTCACCGTGAACGAGGGTGAGCGGGTGGCCCTGGTGGGCTACAACGGTAGCGGTAAGACAACAGCCCTATCGGTCATCATGGGCTTAATCAAGCCCAGTAGCGGCACGGTTAAGATATTTGGGAAGGAGAGGGTTACCGAAAAGGACTTCTCCGAGGTAAGGCCCCTCATGGGCTTTGTGTTCCAGGACTCAGACGATCAGCTCTTCTGCCCCACGGTGGAGGACGACATAGCCTTTGGGCCCCTGAACATGGGTCTTAGCCAAGAGGAGGCCTCCAAGGTGGCCAGGGAGGTCATGGAGAAACTGGACATAGTCGAGTTCGGGCCCAGGGTAACCCACGACCTCTCAGGAGGGGAGAAAAGGCTGGTAGCCCTGGGTACGGCCCTGGCCCTTAAGCCCAGGATGCTCATCCTGGACGAGCCCACCACATATCTGGACAAGCTGGTGAGCGTTAGGCTCCTTAGTATCCTTAACGAGCTCCAACTCCCTTTCCTAGTGGTCAGCCACGATCTGGAATTTTTACAAAAGACGAACTGCCGCTATCTGGAGATGCGATCGGGCGTTGTTAGGGACTCGGACGGCGTTTTCTGAAAAAAACCTCTTCCCCGCGCCTATCCCTGGGCTAGAGGGGAATCCTTAGCCCTTCTTCTAGCCCTTCTTGCGGCATGGCGCCTTCTTAGATGCCTTTTAGGGGAAAGGCCCTAAGTTTTTGGAGGCAATTTGGGCCCAAGGCCTCTGGGGGAAAATATAGCTTAAGGCTGGAACGCTTTGATTTCTTTGGGGATTTAATTTATCATCTATTAAAGGTTGCCTTAAGTTGTCTTATGGGGAATTAAGAGGAAAAAAAATATTTTTCCCGCTTTTCCCAAATAAAATTACCCTCAATTAAGTTTAATTTTCTAAAATTTTCAATAAATCCACATAGTTATAGCTTTTAAGGCGGCAAAAATTTTTTTAATCAAGTGAAAAAATATCTTGACAGCGGCCCTGGAATGCTGTATAAACTATCAATCTTCGAACAAGGATATACGTCCTTATTCCTAGACTCTGGTCATCTGATGATTTTGAGTTCCTTTTTTGCACCTTATTCTTTCATTTTATTGGTTTCGGTTCCCAGGCCACTAGCCCAGAGCTCGGCTGTTTTTTTGAGCTCCCTGTACTGATAAGTAAGGGATTTTTGAAAATCAGCCTTTTTACCTGGTCATAGATATCCAGATATAGATATCTATCGGTCAAGAACCACAAGCTTAAGGGTCAGACAGACCCCAGCTTGACAACAAGTTCAACTGCGGAAGTTCAACATTCAGTTCACAGTCGCTTAAAACTTCACATCAGCACCATGCCAGGCTTCGCCAAAATCCGACCCCGCGTCGGAGCGTGGAAAGCACTAAGGACATGCGCCTAGTTAGGATAGTATCCTTAACCGGCCTTCCCCGGTCTTAACCTTTACCCAAAGGGATCGCATAGAGGAAGGCGAGGCAAATGCCCATAGAGGACTTTACCCTCTTGGCCATCCAGGGGACTAACATAAGGCGCTAAGCGCCACCTTGAAAGAGAGGTTAAAAAAGTTTTGGAGCCCCTTTCCCAACTCTTTCTAAAGTTGAGTCAGACCGCTCCAACAGGATCCCTCCTTACACTGCCACTCGGTATGTGTTACCCGTTCAACAGCCTACCATAAAATCTGCCTAAAACCCATCGGACTTAAGCCATCCGGTTGATACACGCGAGTCGACCGGATGGTCCCTCCTTTTAGGGTGGACGGCATTTCTAGCTACCCCTTTTTATCCATTCTTTAACCTAAACACCCTAGAGAATCTTTTAACCCAAGCGCAATTCCGTAGCGCTTTTTTGGCTTTTTTTTCGCTAAAAGCAGAGCCTAATCTTTCCCTCACCCCGTTTCCCCGAAAAACCTCAAATACCCCATCAAGAAAAAATGCCCAGACACTTCAACTTTAAAAAGGAGTTGAGTTTTTTGGGAAACTTTCTAAACTTTTTTGTAAGATAGCCTCTACTTTGAAAAGTGAAATACCGCGCCTCTAAAAACCAAAACATTTACAAAAACAGGCGCGCAAGCGGCCTGTTTCCCGCTTCCTATAAGTGAAATGTAATTTAAAATTTTCACTTTAGTATGTTTTTTCCAGATAGTTTTGGCGGCTATATATTTTCGCGCCTACATATTTTTGCTCCTTTTGCTTTTTGAGCCCACAGCTTTTGAAGCGGAGCTTAGGCTCAGAAAATCCTTTAGCCAAATCAGCTCTTAGAAGCCCGCCTTCTCCGGTGCCAGGTAAGAATCAGCGGATTCCAAAAAAAAACCAATGCATCTTTAAAAAACGCTTAAGCCTCCCTTTAGGGAAAGCCCACCTAACGCTTTAAGCCCAAACATCCCCTTCGCGCGGGGGGAAGAAATCACTTAATCAAGGTGAAGCTGGGTTTCCCGGACTTGAGCTCCTTTAGGGGCTCGTTGTCCTGGCCCTTGATGAGGAAGCTTTTGGTGTCCACGGCCTTGATGAAGACCTTCTTCCCGCCCATGGTGAA
>JAITJT010000245.1 GCA_031278795.1 Deltaproteobacteria bacterium
ATCCCCCGGGCTTACTGGGGGAGCCTGCACCTGGCTAGCGGCCTCTTCGGTTCCCGGCGCCGCGAGCGCGCCGTCCTGGGCCAGGGCCACCTGAGGGCTAGTAATAGCCAAGGCCAGAAAGAGGGGAGCAAATATTGTTAGAAATAGTTTTGACATGGACATAACACCATTATGATGCTGAAAATGATTTTAAGCACTGAGGCTCTTCCCGTGTTTCAGCAAAGGGTCCAACCAGTATACTACATTTGTAGGGGGTTTTTCATCTTAATTGACCTTAAGAAGGTAAATGTATCAAGATGTAGTTGAGCTCCCGGAGAAAAAAAAAGCAATTTTAGCATATATGGCGTTTTTTGGACACTAATGAGGGTAAATGGGCGTGATGCTAGGGGGTTGGAGCCTGGGGCAAGGATGTATTTTTGCACTAAGTTTATGAAAGGCGGACGGGTTCAAAGAGCGGAGAGTTTTCTAGAAGCCGCGGCGCCGGGAGCCTTTTGTAAATAAATGAGGCTTGTTAGTTTTTTGTAAAGTTTATAATTAGCTTTGCGTACGCGTGAGAAAGATTTCGCGATGGCTTAATAATACCCAAAGTAAAGGGCGCGAAACTTGTAAACATAAGGGTAAATATAAGGGGGAATTAAAGGATAAATTTAGGACGATGTCACAAGAAAAAAGTCATCTAGGCGCTTTTGAAATATTTGCGAAGACCAATCTCTGTATAGCGTTTATGCAAAGTAATGAAACAAATACGAAATAAAAATACAATAAAAATGTTAAAAAAAAAGACGAAACAATGATTGTTCAATGATTGTACAATGATTAAATTGTGATCAAAGAGCCTAAAATGATTGTCAGTAAAGGAACTTGCGCGAACGTTTTTTTTTAGAAAGTTATAAGCGCTTTTTTTGGGAAACTTTTCGCTTTTTTTTTAACTTTTTTGTATGGAATCGTGAGGTCTACGGGCTAAATGTTAAAAAAAACGCGGACGCCAGGTGTTTGCTAGCGTTCGCGTTTTGGGCGAAGAATAAAAGAAGATCAAATCTAAAAGCGATACAAAGAGCTGTATATTTGGGGCTCTAGTTTACGGCTTTTGTCTAAATCTTTTGGTTTTCGCCATAGGTATAGCGGTAGATATTGTTCGCTAAAGCGAATTATCCCAGCCTAAGCATCAGAAAGTCCGTCATGTCTCGCGATTATTAAGACTCTCTCTTTTAGGGTCAAGCGCTAGCTTAGATCTTGGAGTCCATGGATCTCCAGGAGAAGACCAGGTCTGGCTTGAATTTTTCAAACAAGAGGGCCTCATCCTCGGTCATGGCTATCAATTGCCCGGAGGTGAGGCTACAGGTCATCTTATGGAATTTAAATAGCCTGACCAAAAACAGGGGCACTAGGGATCTGACAAGTAGTGAGCGTTCCGCGTCGCTTATGGAGCGGAACACCAAGGCGCCCTTGTAGATGATCTTCACCCAGAGCTCCGGGGCTATCTCCATGCTGTCCAGGGGCTTGTGGCGGAGGTCTTCTAGGAGCGGTAGATACTCCGTGAAATACTTGGACCAGAAGGGCTCCGCCTCCTTGGTGATGTTTTGGATCATGCTCTGGGCTATGGCGGTGGAGATGGTCATCTCCCTTGGCGCGAGTATTTCGGGTTTGAGATCCGCGCCCAGGATGGGCGTGGGCCTGGAGTTCTTAACCTTCAGCCAGAGCTTGGGATAGAGTATCATGAGCTCATAGAGCGTCATGAGGTTAGAGTAGAACTCCTCGGTTATGTCCGCGTCTATGGGACGCCTGATGTGCCCCACCCGAGGGTCTCCCATGAAGGACTGGAAAACCGGCCCATGGCTCACCGCTATGACCTGCATGGTGAGCTCGCAGGCGGCGTAGCTCTCCTCCGAGGGCCAGGTGGTCTTGTGGAGAAGGATGTCGTTTAGGGCCCCGGAGAAGGCCGCGTCACCTAGGTTGGGGTGGCGTATCCTGCGGCCGAAGATGGCCCGAAACATAGGATAGGTGAGGAGGAAGGTAACGGGCGTGTCGAAGAACTGCCTGGAGTAGATGGGCGCCGTGTAGCTGGCGCCGTTCTTGAGTATCGGATCGGCGAGCCTCGGAACCCAGCTCATCTTGACCGTGGAGATGCGGGCGTCAATAGCCAGCACCACTTTGGGTGCCATTCTCTCGGCCACCACCATGAGGTTGAAAAAGCTGGCCCTCTTGATATTCTTGTCAGGCGGAGTGCTCACGTAGATCTTTGGCACCTCCGTCTTGGTGCCCAGAAAGAGTTCCCTGGTGTTGTCATCGGAACAGCAGTCGGAGTTGACGACAACGCTTGTCATATCTGGATAGTACTTCTTCAACCCACCCACAGCCTTCTCCAGGGACAGCTCAATATTGTCCATGTCGTTGTGGGACAGGATGCCTAAGACTATATCCGCCCCGGAAACGGTCCCGGGGTTAATCTCTTTGAAGATATCACCTTCAATATTCTTGGCAGTCATAAACACCAAAAAACCTCAAAACAAAAAAAATTTGATAGGGCTTCCCCCGGAGCATTCCCCAGATAGGGGAAAGTGTCCGGACAATGGAAAAAGGGCGGATCCCAAAGCCCAAGCTGAATAGTCCAGAAATCTCCTCCTTTGACTGTGAGGAAATCCTCTCCTTGTAGAGTGGATTGTAGCCAAACGGGGAGATTGTCTATATAAAAAATATGAGAGACTTTAAAAACGCCCTTCAGTATACCATATTGACCTTAAAATGGGTAAAAAATAAAGAGTTTTGACCTATCTGACCCTGAGGGCTTGGGCAAATAGGCTAATAAAGAGCTAAAAAAGGAAGCCAAGCGACACAGCTTAGGCGGGAGAGGGCTCCTTAGCCTTAAGCCCCCCTCCATAAACCAGTGGTGATTTTTCTCCTATCTACCAATTTTTTCAACTGAAAAGTCTAGGGATCACTCGCTTTTTTATGGCCGCATAGTTATTTTTATGGATAGCCAAGGGCATTGCATAATTGAATATCTAGGCTCCGCTTGAGGCTTTTGTCTCCAAAGCCCAAAAAGACGCTTGATACATGTCAAAATATGGAAACTCTAATGCCCAAGCTTAGATACTATGTTTAGCCCGCTATGCCTTCTATGAATGGAAAAAGTTCACGAAGGCCTCATTTTCCAAAAGAATGATTTCCCAAAAGCATCTAAGCCTTCCGCTCTAGTTTTAGAAATCCCGGGCGAA
>JAITJT010000037.1 GCA_031278795.1 Deltaproteobacteria bacterium
TTTTTGACTATGATGGCGTTCTCATCGTGCGGATTGTCATCTTCCCTTAGGAAGCTCAGCTTCTCCCCTTCCTTGAAATCCGCGCTGATCTCCTTGATGTCCTTGACATGCGTGGTTCCCGCGACTAGCACCTCTATTAGAAAGATTTGCTTGCTCAAGGGATGCGGAAGCGAAAGCAAATTGGGACTCTCCAGTATCTGCGCGATGTTGGAGGCATCGATTTTTATTATGTCAGTGGGCTGCTTTGCCATGTTGGTAAGCCTCTGTGGCTAATTTAAATCTTTTCTTATATTCATCGAGCACGGCCTTTTCTTTTTCTATATCTTTTTTCAATATATCAGCTTCATGATTTATTAGCGCGCTATCCAAGATCATGTCCTTGTTGTTGTACGGAAATGAATGGTGCTTGGTTCTGATATATTTCTTAATCGAAAAAAGAGATTCCTGAAATCTATCAACCTCTTCCCTTAAATCGTCGTCGCTTTTTACTTTGTCATCACCATAATATTTAGTTATAATCTGCCTGACAGCGTGCAATTCATGCCCATTACCATTTTTGTAAGCTCTGTAGGCTATGTTATATAAGTGCTCGAACTTATCAATTAAATCTGGATTGTACTCTGAGTTTAAATCCGGGTGGATACGCTTCATTATGAATTTATAATCGCTTTTTATTTCATTGGCGTCAACATCTTCCAAATCAGGGTTATTGGTGTACTCAATGGCCTTGACGATGGTTTTTTCCCAATGCGCCATTTGTCGCTCCAAATCCACGTCAAATTTCTTGAGTATATCATCTAAATTTTCTTCATATTCTCCATGATTTATAAGCGATTGAATAACTTCTATTTTTCGCTGATAGGTCATAATTCCAAGTCTAATCTGAGTCATTTCTAGTTTATATGTACCCAAGGTAGCATTATACTTGGCGTTAAGCTGCGGCAACAAATGGCAGTCCAAGTAATCCTTTTCATAGATGAGATCCTCCAGTTCGAGCCTCAGTTTGTCAGAGAGCTCAACAAGTTCGTCATGACTCATCTCTTTTAGATCTTTATCCATGATAGTTACTTCAACGCTGTTTAAGTTTTTTGAATCTACTCTATGTTGTGGATACTTGAAAAGTATGGGTGTATTTAGGGTGACAATTAAATCTTCTAAAATTAGACTTGGAGCGTAAATTAAATTGGCTAAATTTATTTTAGCAAAATATAAAAAATTGCGCAAGGGCCGCCACTCGCGAGATAAAACCTAAGTAAATGCCAAACCTTTGAGCTTGTCAAGGTAATCAGCCCACTCCTGCATCATCTTCCTCCGGTCGTTTAAATATTCAGCTTTGTTGTAAGTTCCCCTCACTTTGTTGGAATCGGTGTGTGAGAGCTGCCTCTCTATCCAGTCGCCGTTGAACCCAAGCTCGTTTAAAAAGGTGGAGGCAATTTTCCGAAATCCGTGGACAGTTTGATCCTCAGGGCCGTATCCCATAGACCTCAAGGCTACAGTAAGGGAATGTTTCTCCAGATGCTTGCCGTTGTTCACGGGGGAGGGAAACATGTAGCGAGAACCAGGGTTCATGGGCCGAATGCTTTCCAAAATATCAATGGCCTGCCTGGCTAGCGGGACTATATGATCCTTTTTCATTTTCATTTTGTGCCCAGGTATTGTCCAGATGCCTTCAGCTAAGTTTACCTCGTCCCATTCACCAGAGACCAGCTCCTTTGGCCTCAAAAACACCAGCGGGGCCAATCTGAGGGCGGAACCTGTTGACTTAAATCTGCAAGCGCAGTTGTCGATATCTCTCAAGAGTTTCCCCACATGCTCCGGTTCTTGCAAAAAGGCGAGGCCCTTGATGGGAGGGGTTTCTGCTTTAAGACCAATGGTTATGTCCATCAAGCCAAAGTCACCAAAGCCCTTGCCTATAGCGAAACGAAAGATCTGCCCGCACAAGGAAAGCGCTCTTTTAGCGGCGAAATCGTAGCCCTCGGACTTTATGCGGTCGATTACTAGGCTTAGTTCCCTGGGGCTGATTCTGTTGGCCGGCTTGTGGCCAAGGTCAGGGAGTAGCCGCCTATCAAGGATACTCTTGATGGCTGCGATTGTCTCCTGTTTCACGTATTTAGCGTGATTAGCTATAAACTCCAGTGCCAAAGTCTCAAAGGTTGTATCGTTATCTACTGGATTAGGCGCTGGAACAATGGTAAAGTGTTTTTTCCCCGCCGGATTTATACCTCTCTTAAGCTCCCGCCTAGCATTCTCATGAATCTCCCTCGCTTCATTTAAAGATATTTCTGGATAAGGCCCTATGGTTAGCGTTTGTTGTTTGCCCTGATAGCGGTAGACATAGCGCCATACCTTGGTTCCTTTTACGCTTACGTGTAGGATTAAACCAGCGCCATCCGATACTTTATATGGTTTATTTTTGATCGGAAGTTTTTTGATATCTTTAACTATAAGTTTACAGCGCATTCAGGCCCCAAGATTTATACTACGATATTTAATTTTATAAAATTTAAAAAATGCACTCTGTTTTGAATATTATAATTGTTTTATGGTATTTTTTCAATTAAATAAAACTTTTATTTTATCTGGCATTGATTTTGCTAAGGCGAATAAAAGTTATTACTTAAAATCTCCATGAATTTGCTAGTTACAATATATGAAATAGAGGCTATAGGGCCAAACTACCATTTTACGAAAAACTGGAACCTGCGGCGCTTGAAGCCACTGTGGTTTTGCCATGGGAAGGCTGCTGACTAGGTGGGAAAGTCAGAAGACCGACCTGAAAATTTTTTAGAGCATTAGAGACTAGTGTCTTTTGTGCAATCACTTCCGGCCAAAAGGGCGTCCGGGACATATCAGCTGTTCCAGGGCGCCAAGCCTTGGATCTTACCGGTTCAACAAAGGTAAAACTTGTGACCGTATACCCTTAAAGAGGTGATTATAAAGCACTTTAGTCTAAATGATATCTATTTATCCCTATCCTTTAATGATGATTAAACACTACCTATGGATAAGGATTTAATACTACAGCTACATATGCGACGTAGATACTGAGCGCCACATATTCATTACTTCAAAATGAATAGGGCGATAATCGCGTATTTAAATTTCACGTTTGTCAGTTTTTGATCAACGTCAAAGAAATCAATAACACAATCAAAACATTTTTTGTTTAGGATATTTGTATCTTTTACAAGGAGAAAATTATGAAAAAGTTCATATTATGCATATTGTCAGCAATCATAATGAGCATAGCAGGGGTAGCTTTTGCTCAGTTTGAGGTTCCTGATCCAGAAGAAGGGCATCTACTTGATACCCTGGTAATATCCGTCAGCAGGATACCAGAGTCATTGAGGGAAGTCCCTCAATCTGTGACGATCATAACAAGTGAAGCGATTGAAGAAAAGAATCCCTTAGATCTTATTGATTTATTTAAACAATACGGAATTCAAATCTTTTACGAGGGAACTGAAACATACGGAAACGGTGGAATCGTTATTCGTGGTGGCAAAACGTCTATGCACGGCTTCGATCTCGGAGGCGACACACTTCTCCTCGTTAACGGTAGAAGATCCGCGACTGACTTTGTTTCCGGTTTTGAACTTGGCACAGTCGAAAGAGTTGAGATAATCCATGGTCCTGGCGCGGTGCAATATGGTTCGGCCGCTCTCGGTGGAGTCATCAATATCATTACTAAACGTGGAGGCCCAACACCAGAAGCGAAAGTGGAAGCCGGCATTGGAAGCTTCAATGAATCAAGAGTGAAAGCATCCGGTTCAGGAACAATATCGAATTTAGATATCGCCGCGGGTGTATCATATTTAAGGCGTGATAACTACAATACCGCTGATGGTACTGTTATTGACAATACCGATCTTGATAGAAGAGTTAATTACACCTTGAATACCGGCTGGAATTTTAATGAAAATCATAGACTTGGCGTGTATATTGATGGTTCAGACGCAAATGGCGCTGGCAAGGGTCGTGGCGAGGATTCCACTACCGCCTCTACGGCGTTTAATTCAACGCGCCAAAAGAGGAAAAATTATTCCGTGGATGTTAGCTATGAGGGCGCGACCGAATCTTTGGATATGACTTGGTTAGTTAGGTATTTTTTTGGAACTAATGAGTACACCCTCTCAAGATTCTATACTGGAACTCAAGTACCCTATGGAAGACAAAATAATTCAAAATCGGAAAATAAATTTAATGGCGCTCAAGGACAATTTAGCTGGAAGATAAACAATTTTCAGTTAATCACTGGTGTTGATTGGCTAAAATACAAATATAATCAGTCACAATTTGTCGCGAACCCCAACAACGCCAATAGCCAAATCGATAATTTAGGCGCTTTTCTTCTGGCAAAATATAATTTCCTTCCTGAAAAAGATTTAGTGTTATCAGCTGGAATTAGGTATGATAAATTCGATATTAAGGTTAAAAGCTGGTACAGGACCACTACAAACCCCACAATATATCACTATGGACAAGATACTGAACTAGATAGCTGGAATCCATCAGTTGGCTTGACATTCAGTCCCATAGAAATGCTTAAGTTGCGTACAAGTTATGGAAAAGGTTACAAGATTCCTTTGCCAAGGCAACTTGGTGGGTATACTTATATGTCGATGCGCCCGTTTGTTGGAAACCCTGAACTCAAGCCAGAAGAAAGTGAAAACTTTGAGGTGGGATTTGACTTTGAGTATAAAGGTTTTACCGCTACAGGTACATATTTCGACAGCAAGTTCAAGAACATGATTACATACAAAACAGTAAATACTACAGATCCCGACTATATACCAGGTATCGCGTCAGGAGCGTACTATTGGTACTACAATATGGATAAAGCCAAAATTGAAGGTTTTGAGTTGGGGTTTACGTATGACTTTGGGTATGCTTTTGGACTAGAAAGCAGAATTGAACCATATTTTTACTGGACCAGGCTTATGCATGCCCACGACGTAGCGACTAAGATAACGTTAGCGGATCGCGCCAAAGACGCGATATCATATGGCATAAACTACTCAAACCCCGCGATTTCACTTAGCGCAAGTTTAGATGTCGTTAGATATGGAAACAAGCATTCAGGTGATATCAATTCCAGCATGGCTGGTAGCAACGATCACATAGATGATGCCACTGTTGTTGATATAAGTTTTAAGAAAGGTTTGATCACTTCTGACAATTTTGGCACCTTGAGTCTTAAAGGGGCCATACGTAACGTGTTGAATGAAGACTACGTTCTGAGTCATGAAGATTTTATGCCTGGACGCGCGTTTTATGTTGGGCTAGAGTATTCTTACTAATATTCCATCCCTTTACCGACCTAGTTTTAGCGCTTAAATAAATTCAAGTCCGATAGTCCATGTTTCGTTCTGGACTATCGGACTTTTTTTTTGCTTAACCATACATAAATCGCGAGTGTTACACTACTTGCCGGATGCGCCCACGCTAGTAGTATTGAAAAAAAACATTTATGGCGCACAGATTACAAATGCACTGAGCTATCTTGTGCCTACTAATTACACTTTTTTGTTAGTTTCACCACAAAACATATATCTATTGTTTCGCGGTTCCCTTGAAAAATCAGGCTAACTTATTTTTGAAAGGCCCTCCAGTTCTTCTTAAAACGGAACCTCATCATCATTGGGTAAATCCTCATCTGTCGGGAGCTGGTCATCAGCATATCCCTCGAGCATATCCGGGGTCGCCAGGTGATTGGTACCTTCCTTCTGGTTTCCTCCACCGCGCCGCGCTCCGTTTTTGGAAGCTGTCGCCCCTTTGGTTGTGTCAGCCTTTCCCTTCGAGGCGTTCTTCTCCGCGGGCGCCGCCTTCTTCTGGCTGGAGCTTGTCTCGGGTTTGGGCTTAGGAGCTGCCTCTTTGTCGGCCTTGACCTCAGCGGTATGCTCCGGGGCATCGCCATTCGCTTCCCCCGCGTCCTCGTAATCATCCTCGAGCGCGGGTAACGCGTCCTCGCTTTCCTCCATCGCCACGGGCTCCTCCACCTTGGCCGCCGGCGCCTCCGCCTGGGGCTGAGGCGCTTTCGCGGGCGCGGGCGGGCTCTGGGGGGCTGCGGGCTCAGACGCGCTCACGGGCGGGGTCAGGTACTCCCCTTGCGACTCGCGCTTGGAGGAGAAGAGCTTCTCCATGACGTTCGCCACTATATCGGTGTTGGAGCGCTTGACGCCTTTCTGATCCACCCAGGCCCGGGTCACCAGTTTCCCTTCCAGGTAGACCATGTCGCCCTTTTTGAGGAAGCGGTTGGCCGCCTCGGCCACCTTTTCGTACATAACAACCCGGTGCCATTCGGTCTTCTCCTCTTGGCCCCAGCGCTCAGAGGTGGCGACTGAGAGGAGTGTCATGGCGTGACCAAATTGCGTGTGCCTTTGTTCCGGATCCTTCCCCAGTCTTCCCACCAAGATTACCTTATTTACTCCCGACATAATAAAACCTCATTTAAGTAAAACTACATCAATATAAATCATAATATGCTGACTAAAACATTGAACAGCTTAAAGTATCGCTAAGAGTACTTAAAAAAACATCAAAGCTTCGCCTCGCGCCGCTTTCTATCTTAAACCAAAGTCACTATAGCACATATTATCCTTCCTAAAACATTTTTTTTAGCCCCCAAAAAAAATATCTCCTCTTTTTCTAAACTTCTTGCAAGAACTTTCATTTTTTTTCATTTATTTTCAGATATCCCCAAATGCGCATGTACGTTCACACTTTCTCCTGTAAGGATTTTCTTCATAAAAATCCCTCGCCAAAATCACGAGCTTACTTAGCTTCCTTTAGCTCATATTTTTTTAGCTATAATCTTAAATTTAGACTGGAAATTTTCATTTTTTTGTGCTATGTAATACTCACTTTAGCACTCTTTGCAAAAGGGCTCCCATAGAGCCCAGGGCAACTAGCATCCTTCCACTTTTCCTAGAGATATTCCACTCTCTTTCTCTTTCCAGGCTCATAGCCCATTTCAAAGGAAAAAATGCCCCTTTTTCGAAAATCCAGACGCTTTAAAAACGTGAGGACAGAGCAAGCTGGCTCCTTAGAGAGGCTTTTATTCTTCTTCAAGGATAAGGCCGTTGGCCTAAAGGATCTAGTTCTATCCTTAAAATATAGAACTCCTCTAAAGAATATCCTTAAAACCAGCTCCCCCACCACAAAGGAGTCCAAGACCAAGCTCGCGCCGGAGCGCGACGGTTACCTTACCCCTTCCGAGAGGCTTAACTGGAAACACCTCCTGGGCATCCTGGCCTTTCTCGTGATAGTGGGGACCCTCCTCTTTATCTTCATCCCCGGACATGAAAAAAAAGAAGCCCTAAGCGTCCCGGTTGAGACCGAGCTAGTCCCGGCTGATAGCGAGCAAGTCAAAGCTCAGGCTGAACTAGTCCCGGCTGAGACAGCCTTTCAGGAGACCCTGGCGCCCATGGCGCCAGGGCCAGAGACTGATGCTGTGTCTGGTGCCCAGGATGAGGCCTCCATGGCGGCCCCTCCTGGAGGGCTCACCTTCCAGGAGAGCCCCGAGCTTCCCGTGGGAATCTTCTCCTATGACGCATCTGATCTCGCTGCGCGTGTTGAAGACTCAGCTGTCATAAAGGAGGGAGGCAGCATCTCCCAGGCCTTGGACCAGCTGGGCATAGAAAGAGGTCTGGCCAGTGCGGCCCTCGCCGTATTGGATAGAGAGCGGATACTTCCCGTGGTGAGGCCCGGGGCAGTGGTCAAGGCCTATTTCTCGTCAGATGAGAGAGGAGAGGACAGTCTCTTGAGGCTGGAATTTTACCAGGACAAGCAGCTAAGACCCATAGTGCTCATTCCTGGTGGGCCCAACGGTTTCATCCACTACGCCACCAGCGGAAGATCCCTAGAGCTCTATGAGGCCTCTCAGGTAGAGGTGCGGAGCACCTTCTGGAGCGCAGCCATTGAGTCTGGACTCGACCCTAGGGTCATCATGAACCTAACGGATCTACTTTCTTCCCAGATTGACTTTGTGGGGGGCGTTAAATCAAGTGACAGCTTTCAGCTGCTCTTTAGGGCCCGCTACGAAGACGGCGTACTCTCCGACGAGCCTATATTGGAGATGGTGAGGGTATCCTACAATGATAAGCCCTATGAGTTTTTCCGGCAGGAGCTAAGGGGAGGAGAAATAGACTTCTTCGACGAGCACTTCCGCTCTATTAGAAAGGGCTTCCTGGTATCACCTCTCCAATTTACAAGAATATCCTCAGGCTTCACCAACGCCAGGATGCATCCTATCCTAAAGGTCCCCCGTCCGCACGAGGGTGTTGACTACGCCGCCCCCATAGGCACCCCGGTCTCGGCCGTGGCCGACGGGGAGGTTAGTTTCGCCGGCAGCATGGGCGGTTACGGAACCACCGTGGTGATTGACCACAAGTCCTATGAGCTAGTGACCATGTACGGGCACCTCTCACGCATTGAAAAGGGCATAAAGGTGGGTACCCAGGTCTCCCAGGGGCAGCTTATTGGCTACGTGGGCACAACCGGCCTCTCCACCGGCCCGCACCTGGACTTCCGCCTGAAGCGGGAAACCGGAGAGTACCTCGATCCAGAAAAGGAGTTCGCCCGCCTGGAGGGAAGGGAGCTCCCTCCGGAGCTCCAGGTGAGCTTCGCCCAGAGCGCCACCGCCCGTAGGGAGAGGCTCCGCGACCTCTTGAAGTGGAGCACCTTTTAGCTCGTATTATGCCAGTGGACATCCTTAGCCCCCAACGCGAGTTGGCCCTCACCTCCATCCTGGAGGGGGCCCGTACTCAAAATATCACTCCAGGTGGAGTTCTGCTAGTGGGAAACCCCAGTTATGGCGCCTTCAAGGTATTATGTAATGGAACCCTTGGTAGAACCCGAGAGATAACACCGGTCACCCAAAACAGCCTCTATGACCTGGCCTCTCTCACCAAGCTGGTATCCACCCTCCATCTTCTTTTAATCCTCATGTCCAAGCCCCAAGAGGGCTCAACCCACCCTCCCCTTACACTGAGTAGCCCTCTCCAGGACCTTTCTCCCCAAGCCCTAAATTGTCCAAGTCCAAAGCCAGCCTTGGAGATTCCAGCGGATCTAAAAGGTATAACCCTCCGGGACCTCCTTAGCCACCAGTCAGGGCTTCCTCCCTGGAGGCCTCTCTACCTAAACCCTGGGTCACTTAACCCACAAGAGAGGAAAGAGCGGGCGCTTAAGGCTATTTTAAGCGAGAGGCTACAATTTAGGCCGGGGGAGTCCACCTTGTACTCGGATCTGGGCTTTATCCTCCTTGGCTTCATAGTGGAGGAAAACCAAAATAAGACCCTATCCCCGCTCTTCAAAGAACTAATATCTGATCCTCTAGGGCTCGCCTCCACCCTGTACTCCCCAAAACTCATCCCTCCCGGAAAAACCCTTCCAGAAATCGCCCCCACCGAGGACGGCTTCCGCCGGGGAGGCCCCCTGGACTATCTAGGTGCCCCCATCCTGGGCCCGGTTCCACCAGGCCACCCCCACGACGACAACGCGGGCTTCCTATCGGGCGCCGCGGGCCACGCCGGGCTCTTTAGCGTTACCGAGGATCTCTTTATTATTGTAAAAGCCTTCGCAAAGGCTCTTAGTTCCCAAAATCCCACTGTAAGTCAAGAGCTCATAAAAGAGTGCCTCATCCCCCAGAAGGCCAAGGATGGAAGCCAACGCCCCCTGGGCTTTGACATGCTCCAGCTGAAAAAAGGCGCCCTATTCGGGCACCTGGGCTACACCGGGGTGACCCTGTGGTGGTCACATGAGCTTGATAGGGTTCT
>JAITJT010000047.1 GCA_031278795.1 Deltaproteobacteria bacterium
GGGGTGAGCCTTTATGAGTGCTCCTCATCTTTCCAGGGTCCCTTGGACGCGGAGGAGCTCCACGCCTTCGTGAGAGACAATTCCATAAACTTCGCCTATTTGCCTTCCCTGGTGGGGAAGGCCCTCATCACCAGAACCGATCTGGGAGCGCTTTCTACACTTGTTTTAGGTGGTGAGTTTCCCGGGGTAATGTATCCAGGAAGGGAAGGGCTAAGTGTCATCTACGTCCATGACGCTTGCGGCTTTCCGGCGCTATCCATGAATCTTGAGGGGGTGGACCCGGGAAAGGGCCTTGTCCCCAAAGGGAAGCCCGTGCCCGGAGTGGCTGCCTTCGTCATGGGGGATGACGGAAAAGTTCTCCCCAAAAACGCTCTGGGGAGGCTAATGTTCTTCGGTAAGCAGCTTGAGTCACCTGAGCCTTTTTTCTTCGTCCCTGAGCGCATACTTACGCCTGAGGAAAAATATCTCTATGACAACGGGGAGCTGGAGGGCTATGAGCTCCCCCACGGCCCCTCGCTTAACACGGAGCACTATATCAATGAAGGGATTGGGGTAGCCATTGAAAATAGAGAAGTTGTCCCAGAGAGGCTCTATGACACGGGTGAATGGGGCTTTCTAGATAGTGAGGGTAGCATAGTTCCTTTAGGGAAGGGGCTATTACCCTTCCTTTCCGGAAAGGCTATAGCTCCCACCCTACTTGAGAGAAGGGTCTTTCCGGAGTTCTTCCTCAAGAACTTCCATATGGGCCTCTCCAAGCTTGAGGATAACTCCAAGCTCCTCTCCATGTGGCTCTTCTCCACCCTGGCCAGTGGAAAAACCCCAGAGGCAGCTAAAGAGCTGGAAAGGTGCCGCTTAGGCTTTTTGCGCGCGCTTCCCTTGGATCTCATTCCCTCCCAGCTTATTCCGTTGACCGGCGCCCCCTTGGACGCAAATGGTAACCTAGATGTTAGTAGGCTTCCCCAAAGGCTTAAGCCAAGGGTGGATATAGCTAAAAATGGCGAGGGCTTAGAAGAACCAAGCCCAATAGATTCTGAGGAGGACAGGCGCGGACTCCAAGACATGCAAACTGATCTGAAGGATTTCTGGGAGCTCCACCTCAAGGGGCCCTTCGATCCGGACAAGTCCTTCCGCGAGGGAGGCCTGAGCCATGACCTGGCCTTCCTCCAGAGCGAGTACCTTGGCTATCGCGGGCGACCTGTGTCAGTTAGGGAGATCTACGCCTATCCCACTCCAGATTTGCTCTCTCGCAACATGCTCAAGCATATGAGCTACAGTAGGTCCTTTCGCGAAAGCGCTAGTGGGCCTCAAGCTAATATGGGTGCGGATCCTCCCTCTCAAAGTTCTACGGTAACAGCTGCGGGGAGCGTGGACGCAAGGGATATTTTGTCAGGGGATGCCCTAACTGACGCTAGTGGTGAAACCCAAGACCTAGGATCAGCTCTAAAGGAGAGCCCGGGTGACAAATTCGAGAAGGTTCACCTCTACCGGGGGGATGACCCGGATAGCAACTTGGATATTACTAGCCTGGAGACGCCCAAGCTATCACCTGATGAGATCCTCTTCTTAGACGAGCCGGGCTATGGCGGCTCGGTCCCTGGAGGCTCTGAGGAGTCTTTGGGGGAGAGGGCAGCTGATAGCGAGCTCGACCCTCCGCCCGCAAGTGAAGAATACGCCTCTAATTTAAATGATAATGACAAGACATTCGCGGAAGAGGTTCCTAACAAGGATATCCTCAGTACCACTGAGGAAAAAGAGCCAAGTATCCTAGAGCTCACTGACAAAGAGCCCCTAGACAAAGAGCCCTTAGCCAAAGAGCCCCGTGACAAAGAGCCCTTAGCCAAAGAGCTTAAAGATGCTTCTTCAGTTCCTCTAGAGTTAAGCCTAGATAGCTTTCCCTTAACAGCTCTCCAGGTGGACGCGGCCTATAGGGCCCAGGCCCAGGGTGAGATTAGGGACATGGGCCTTATCGCCGTGGAGCTGGAGGCGCCGCCTAGTGTGGAGAGCTTAGAAGAAGCCTTAAAACAGCTAACAGCAACTCATCCTATGCTTCTGACAGTACTCTCACCTGACGCCCCGCTTCAGGGTAGCTTAACAGGCGAGCCTCCGGCCTTGGTGCTCATGGACGATGCCTTTAGCTCCAAGGATAAGATTTTAGACGCCATGGTCGCGAGAGCCTTAAAGCTCTTAAACTCCAAAAACGGAAGATCTAGAATCTACTCCGGGCCACTTATCTATCTCTTGATGGGTCAAGCTGAAAAGACTGTTCTATCTTTGGCTTATAGCCTCTTCGCCTTAAAAAGGCGTGACGCTATCGGCTTTTTAGAGGCAATGCTTTCTAGGGTCTACGGTACAGAGGTACTTTTAAGTAACCCGGAAGACGCGAGTGAGCCTATAGCGGAAACAGAGCTTGAGGAAAAGGCTAGGTTAAAGCGCTTGTCTTTGTATCTAAGCTTCTGGAGGCCTTACGGGGTCCCGCTGGGAGCTTCGAGCGCCACAATTCCCAAGCGCCTAAAATACGATCTAAGCTTCACCAAGGACGTTCTGGCAAGCTCCAAGAACCTGGGCGTGAGCCCAGGGGCCTTTCTCATGGCCTCCTGGGCCTTGCATCTATGCTTAAGTCACGACCAGGACCAGGCGGGGTTCGCCTGTCTCACAATTAACGATAGTGGCGAGCACCTCTGTCTCCCCATGAGGCTCATGGTGGATGGCAGCATGGATTTCCGCTATCTGGTAACAGCCGCCCAGGGCCTAATGGATACGGAAAAGCTGGGCATACCTCCCTTAAATGAGCTCTTTAAGACCCTGGGCCTTAAAGGCCCAGCCAGAAGCTATTTAAACCACATGGTCACCTTAAACTGCGACCGGGACGAAAGCGGTTTAAAGGGAGGAAAAGTAAGTGCCCTCTATGAGCGCGTGAGCGCTAGCTACGCGCTAATTCTTCATTTAACTTGTGACCCTGAAACAGAGGCTAGCCCCTGGGGTTATCTGGAGGTGGAAGGCGAGGTCATGGATGAAGAGGCCCTTGAGGCCACAGCCAAGGGCTTTATGGGTATTGTCCAAGAGGCGGCACTAAATCCGGATAAAAACCTAGATGCCTTCACTTTGTTAAAATTATCAGATCCCAGCCCCGCTGTAGTTGAGGAGGGTGAAAAGGCCAGGGTGCCCTCTGATTACGCCTTAAGGGAGGATAGCACTCCCTTATTTGAGCAAATTAAGCGCGCGGAAGAGCTTCACGGAAACAATGCCTTTGTAACTTGTGGAACTGAGAGGCTAAGTTATAGTGAGCTCATGAAACAGGCCCAAGACTTATCCGGCTTCTTTGCAGACATGGGACCGGGCATGATTGGGGCGGTCCTCTTTAGTCCAGGAATCGCCCAGCTTAGCGCTATCTTAGCCTTGATTATGAAGGGCGCGGCGGCCCTCCCCCTAGATCCCTTGGAGGGCTCTGAGAGTTTGAATTTGATTATCTCAGAGGCAGCTCCCCAGCTAATGATTAGTGGAAGCGACATAATCGGACTCACCTCTTTTTACGAGGGCCCGAAGGTTGTCGTAAGGCCCAGCGGTGGGGCCAGCCCCTTCCCCGGGCACTCCCCTGAGGCGCTGGAGATCGATCCTGAGAGCGCTTTCATTAATTTCCCAGGGAAGAGGGCAACAGAGGCTACACTTATCAGCCGCCGGGCGCTCATGGTGAGCGCCCGCTGGCACGGGGATTTTTTCAAATGGGATACCACCTCTAGGGTAATGGTGGCTCCAGTGACTACGGCTTTAGGTCTTAGCCAGTTCCTGGGCGCCTTCATAAGCGGCGCCCAGAGCTACCTCCACACAGCGGAGACCCTTAGGGAGGCCCTCGCCTTGAGGGACTTTTTGGATAATAAGCGTATCAGCCACGCGCACCTTCCCTCCGAGAGATCCAAGGAGCTCTTAAAGCTAACGCATCCCACCAGCTTGCGTTTTCTCACTACCCAAGGCTTAAGAGCGGACACTCAGGCGCAAATGGAAATCCACAACTTCTACGTGCCCTTGGGCGCAAGCGGTCCGGCCCTGATGGAGAGAATTAGTAAAGAGAGCGCGCCTAAGAGCCTCGGGCCGGTTCCAGGCGTTAAGGTCTCTGTCATAGGAAGGGAGGGAGGCTTGCGGCCGGATTTGTACATAGGTGAGATCGCCTTTAGCTCTCCCATGGGCATAAGCGGCTTCTTAAAAGCGCCCGTCGAGGCGGAGGAAAACAGGATAGTCGCGGATCCTTCCAATGTGGGGGACGCAATTTCCGGTGTGAGGCTAATTAGAACTGGTGATTTGGGGAAGAAGCATCCGGATGGAAGCCTTGAATATTTGGGCCGGGCGGGTGAGCATTTAAATCTTTCAGGATTCGCTCCCAAGCTCATGGAGGTGGAATTCAAGATAAAGAGCTTCCCCGGGGTATTTGAGGCGAGGGTTCTTTTAAGGTCCGCTGGATCCAAGGAGAGGGCCCTATTCGCCTATATAGTGAGGGACGGTTGGGAAACTAAGGAGAGAATACCCAAAAAGAGCGAGATATTGGACACCTCCGGCGACGGGGCCATGGACTTTGACATCTTTGACATCCCGGAGATAGAAGAGGATCCTCTGGTGCCCCTGGAGACGGTGGACCTGGAGGATCTTAGCCCCAACTACGTGGAGCTGGATGATATATCTCCGGACTACGTGGACCCAGAGACGGAGGAGCTCGATAAGATAAAAATACCCCCGGACGCTAACCCCTTCCGGGACGTGGTGGTGGTGGGACCGGAGCATATCGCCCTTCCGGAGGAGGGGGAGCTACCCTTCCGCGGGAGTGGCCCCAAAGATAGCATGAGCGACAGCCAGTTCGCGAAAGCTCTTCATATCTATCTTAAAAATGAGCTCCCCTGGCCGCTTATTCCTCGCTTCCTCATAATTGTGGACTATTTGCCCGTAAACTCTAAGGGGCATCTCGATCTTAGTTCCCTTCCCCGGGGTCTAGGAGAGCTCTCCCAGGTGGAGGGGCCCAGGAGCCTCTCCGAGCTCATGGTGCAAAACGCCTTGGAGGATGTTTTAAAGACCAAGGGGCCTCGCTTGGACCTAGGCTTCCTCGCCATGGGAGGGGACTCCCTCATGGCGCTTATGCTCTCTGAGAGCTTACGCGGAACCGTGGGCATGAGTCCCCCTCCGGAGGAGATCTTGAACTCCCAAAGCGCTAGGGAGATGGCCTTCAGGCTGGAGCTCATCTTGGAGGAGTCCGGGGTAGGGCTCTTTCAGGTGAGAAAGGGCGAGAGTCCCGCTCTCGCCTTGAGTCCAGGACCCTGCGGTAGCCTCATGTGCATGAGGGGGCTGGTGGAAGGAATACGGGGCGGCCGCGGCTGCGTCTGCCTCAATCCCTTCCTCCACCTAGATGGCGGGCTAACCCACAAGGATCCAGCGCTAATCACCAGGCGCGCCGAGGACTACGCCAAGGCTCTAGCTAGGCATTTCCCTGACGGGGACTTCATCCTCTGCGGCCTGGGCTTCATGGCGCCGCTATCGCTCTTGGTCGCCAAGATCTATGAGGGCCTAAGGGGAAAGGCCTTCAGCGCTCTGCTGGCCATTGATTCATTTTCCCCCGGGGAGGAACCAGGGGCTGAGGAGGACATCCTAGAGGCGCTTCCGCTCTATGAGGGTTTTAAACCCAAGAAGAGGGAGGGCCGCCGTGAGCTAGCCCAACTGGAGCTAAAGACCTGGAGGGCCTTGAAACCCGAGCCTATCCTTTCACCTATTCTTTCCGTGAGGCCCACTGTCAACTTGAACATAGCCATTGTCCCTGGCGGGGCCGTAAGGACTCCTCTTTCGGCCTTCACCACCGGAAGATTCAGAGAAGAGAGCTTAGAGTGCGACCACTTTAGCTTAGCTAGAGGTGAGAGCGCCGGAAAGATACTTCAGCTGTTGGAGGAATTTTTGTCAAAGTGATTCTACCTAAACTAAGCCCTCTCTTAACTATTTGCCCAAGATTTACAAGATCCAAGATTTTTAAGACCTTGGAAAACATTTTTTAGGTGTCACATGCCTTGTAAGCTCGTTTTCATATTAAGCCTCTTTTTACTTGTGTCCATGTGCCCCAAGGCCTATCCTTCGGGTGGCTTTGTGAACAGTCTGGGCATGAGTTTTGAGCTCATTCCGGCCGGAAGCTTTGACATGGGCCGAGACGGTGGACCCAATAACCAAGCTCCCAAGCATAGGACATCCATCACCGTGCCCTTCTATCTGGCCACCTGTGAGCTCACCCAGGAGATCTACTTAGGACTCGTGAAAAATAATCCCAGCCATTTCGTGAATCTTAAGGCCCCGGTGGACAATCTCTCCTGGTCGGATGCCTTTGAGTTTTTGGTCATGTTAAATGAGCTGGAGGGAACCACCGGATACAGGTTCCCCTCTGAGGCCCAGTGGGAGTACGCCGCCAGGGGAGCTACCTCTAGCGAGAGCTTTGTCCCAGAAGGCGAGAGCCTGGAGGACTACGCCTGGTTTTTGGACAATAGCGAGAACAGCACCCGGCGCGCCTGCGACAAAAAAGCCAATCCCTTCGGCCTCAAGGACATCTACGGAAACGTCTGGGAGTGGGTGGCGGATTGGTACAATCCAGGCTACTACCAAAGGGCCCAGCAAAACGACCCACGTGGCCCCAGGAGCGGCCTGGAGAAGGTAATCCGCGGAGGGGGCTTCTTCAACAAGGCCGAGACCCTGAACTCGGTCAACCGCTTCGCCATGAATCCCACCCTCAGGTACAACTCCGTGGGGCTCAGGGTTCTGTTTGTGGGAGACCCATCCACCTTGGCCGGGGGAAAGGAGAACTCTGCTCTGGGAGCGGCGGCACCCTCAGGCGCAGGAGCACAAGCGCCTGTTGCGGCGGGTGCACAAACGCCTTCTAATACACCAACAACTGCTCCTTTAGACCCGGGAGCACAAGCGCCTCTTGCTTCAACAACACAAGCACCCTCATCGTCACCAACTGGTACTGATTTCAATGATAAAAATAATTCAGAGGGTGGCGAGGCGCCTCCGGCTGATTATCAAAAATAGTTTTTTGTATGTGACATTCCCCTTAAACTTGGACGAAAAAAAAATCTTTCTGTTATCTGGAGTTTCACGCTAAACCCCAAGATGCGCACCCAAGGCGCGTATAAAGCTCTAGGATGCATCTTTTAGGGAGCTCCATATATCCCTAGCAGCCGCCACTTTAGGCGAAAGGCAGAAAAAAATTCCGCGCCTTATGGAAAATCCAGAAAAGCAGCGGCTGAGACTAAATTTTTTAGATATTTTCCCCTTGAATCCAGGAGGGGATTTTTTTGTTTTGTGGTCAATGAATTTTGTATGGGAGGGAACAAGTGAAGAGGGTATTTTTTCTCATCCCACACGCATCTGGTAGCGTGCGTTTGTACCAGGAGGCTCTGCCTAGCCTAGGCGAGCTAGTGCAGCTCGCCCCCCTGGAGCTCCCTGGCCACGGGAGGAGAAGGGGTGAGGCCCTTTACTACACAATCCCTGAGATAATTGCCGATCTTAGCTCTCAGGCGCGACATGTACTGGGGGAGAGTGGGCAGTCGGATTATTATATCTTTGGGCACAGCATGGGAGCCTTATGCGGCTTCCTTCTAGCTAAAAACCTATCCGAGGAGAGCTTTGGGCCCCCAAAGAGGCTCTTTGTCTCCAGCAACGGAACCCCCGGCTGGCATCCCATCCCCAAGGGCATGACCGAGCTACCGGATCTGGAGATGTGGAAGATGAGCGGCGAGCGCTTTGGGAAGCTCAACAATCAGCCCACGCCCACTGAGGAGCAGATGGAGCTCTTCTCGGATATCTACCGCGCCGATCTCATAGCCGTCCAAAACTTCCACAGACCAGAACCCATCTGGGTACTCTCAGCGCCCATAACCGCCATATACGCAGAGAGCGACATGGTGGACCTTGAGCTCGTCTCCGCATGGAGGGAGTGGACCAATAAGGCCCTTGAGATAATCAAGGTGAAGGGCGAGCACTTCCATGCCCTGGAGAGACCCAAACAGTTGGAAGATATTCTTATCGCTAGGCTTTAAGGGGTCTTCAAAAAGAAAAATAAATAAAATTAAGAAAGAAATTTAAACATTTAAAATTAAAGAAAACGTGCGTTATTAGGCTTTGGAACACGTGGTAAGTGGAAAATTTAATTTTTGATTAATAGGTATTATCAAAATAGTAATTTTAGGTAAATAAATAATTAAGTTCGCGGATTACATAAAGGAAATAAAGTAAAAAAAGCACGGTGAGTAAAAAAAGAAAACCAAGAATAAAATGAAAAAAAATATTGTTTTGTGAAAAATAGTTCCTTATAAATATTACGGAAATCACGCTCTAAATATACCAATTAATGTCTAAAATTATTCCAAACGCGGCTATACAAAATATTGTACACGAAAAAATATCATACTTTTTAAGCACATTTTAAAAAGAAAGTAAAGACAAAAATGCTAGTAATAATAATAAAGTTGCCAAGAACAAGAACTATTAGCAAAAATAATAAAATGCCAATGATAAGATCTGGTAGCAAAATAATAAAGATAGCAAAGACAAGAAATTATAGCAAAAATAATAAGCACAAAACATGGTAGCAAAGCAGCAAAGCAGCAAAGCAGCAAAGCGGGAAAGATAAAGTGGTAGAAAGACAAAAAAAGGCCCCCGTAAGGGCCTTTTTTTTTATTGAGATTAAATTTTATGTTCTACTTCACCAAGGTCAGCCGCGAGCGGGTTCTCGTCTCGGCCCAGATCTTCCACTGCTCCCTCCCCATGGTCGGCTGAGGAACCAGAACGGGTTCCTGCCAGTCGGGCCAGTGGGGGTGCTCATCCCAGTGTATGGCGAGGGAGCACTTGATGGCACCTGAGCGCTTGAGCACACGGCTTCTTTTGTTTATGCGGTCTATCTCAACTACTTCCATCAGTTTCTTCCACTCTTGGAGGCGTACCTTGAGATTGGGGTGTTTGACTTTGTCCGGAAAATCGCCTCTGTAATCCGGTGCTCCTGACTTATTGAAGAGCCTAGCTGTTGTGTCCAGAATTGAGTTGGCGAAGAACAATATGCTAGGCGGGTATAAGCAGTCTTGAAAATAATCCTTGAACTCCGGCGGAATAGGGAAGCTACCCTCCACGGAGGTACCAGGAATGTATATTTTCAACCACTCGCTGACTGATACATCTGGGAAGTGCCCCAGAGCATCTATTAATATATCCATTCCATAAACCTCTCTGCAATGTGAAAAAAAGTGCTGTTAAAAAAAAGAACTTGACAAATGATTTCAGGCATAGATCAGGGTCTAGCCTGCCTTAACTTATAAAAATTATACACTGTTGTCTTTTGAAATGCAACAAGTTTTATTTCGATTGATCAATGGCAATGTGGGTAATATGGAATTTTTATATTGTTTATCTTTGACCTTTCGCACCACTACAGAATGTGTTTCTTGCGGAAATACTAAGGTTTTTTCAACTATTTCACCAAAATCCCCAGTTTTTTCGATCTATATTCCATTGGATCTAAGAAACAATAAAATGCCAAAAATGCTTATAGAATTTTAACATCTCGATAAATATTTTTTCTCTGTTATGAATGAGTTATTTGTTATTTATGAAGCCAAATGTTTCTAATATATCTCTGATTTAGGGATAATCAAGCGATTATTCCAAAAAGGGCGCACGTTGTTTAGTGAGCGCTAGATAATCTTTCACCATAGTGTAACCCTAAAGCTTGTATGCTAAGTAAAATGTTCTACTAGAACTTCTTTCTATGAGCGCACCATAAGCTTAGTACCAAAATAAAAGATAATACGTAAATATAGTGGATGCTTTTTTGTTAGGGGCCTTGATCCCACGGATTATGGCTCCAGGCGCGGACTTTTACCCCTTGGGTAGGGCTCGCCCGGCTATCAAAAAGCTTTATGGGAACTTATGGTGTTTTTCCAGCTTTTTCTGAAACACCCCAAAAACAGATATTTTTATTCTGGCGCCTTAGGTACAAAATTATGCGTACAAGGCTACATATATGTAATTTTAGAGTGATAAAAAAATTGTGGATAATTTATTTATAAAAAGTTCAAGTTATAGAAATACGGCTAATAAGTTGGATCAAAATTTTTCACCAATCCCCATGTATTGGCATTCTAACTAGCTCTTTGCTTTCCGCCTAGGCTCAACCTCTAAGTTTAGTATCAAGGGATATTTTAGCGCCCAAGGCGCCTTTTTAGGGGGAGAGGGAACTGTTGCGGTGATGGCGCTTATTAAGTTGCCAAAATGAGTAGTT
>JAITJT010000049.1 GCA_031278795.1 Deltaproteobacteria bacterium
TTTTATCATAGGTTTTTGGAAAAAGTGGATATTGTGAAGAACGCTCAAAATAAAAATCGCCCCAGGTCCTTAAAAGAGACGGCTTTTCAAGCTTTTATTTTAAGGAGTCGCAAAAAAAAACGTTTTTCTCACGGCTATCTAAGGATTTCCCCCAGATTTAAGTTTTTTTGACAAATCCCTACATGGGATAGAGCGCTCGAATGATCCAGAAAAATTTGTCAAAATACCTATACTCAAAGGCATCTGATCTTAGGACTGATGGAGTAGCATCTCCTTGAATAACAAAGCTCTAGGCGCCTTTTACGTGTAAGGTATCACCACAAAAAAGCCTATCCCTTAGCCTGTTAAGAGATGATTTTACCTGCGTGCGCGGAAGAAATTGTGAGTACTTAGGCTTTCTATGTTTTTTTCAAAGTGAATGAAGGCTAAAAATTAGGTGAATATACCCCAAAAATAAGTGAATCCACCTTAAATGAAGGTAAATCTAGGTAAAAATGAAAGGATCTGGCGTAAGTTTTGGTAAATCCCGTTAAAAAGCTAGAGGTTCCAGTTAAAAAACGAAGCATCTAAAAAAAGAGCTTCCACCTACCAAAAAAAGAAGATCTAGCCACAGAAAAAAGAGCTTATATCATAGAGAAAAAAACCTAAATCCATACACAAATTGCTAGATAATCATATAAAAAACGTGAATCTCCCACAAAATAGCAGGGTCCTTACCTAAAAAATGCGAAACACTCACAAAAAACCTAGGATCATACACTAAAAAATTTCCACAAAAAACCTAAAAAGTCCATCTATAAAAACGCTCTTAGGCATTCGCGTCCAATTTTCTTAAAATTTACCTGCTTGCTTTTTCTTTTTTTAGTTTTTTTTGGCTTATTCTTGGCTTATTGCATCTTTTCTTTGTCCTTTTCCGTATTCTATTTGCCCTTTTCCATCTTTTCTTTGGCCTTTTCCTGCTTTTTCATGGCCTTTTCCTCTCTTTCCTTAGCCTTCTTCTCCTTGGCCTCCCTTTTCAGCCTCAGCCTCTCTTCCCTTTTTTGGGCCTTGGCGTTATTTTTGCCACTCCCAGGAACTTCCCCTGAGGCATCTTCTGCGTCCTCGCCCGCGAGCTCCCTAGCTAGCGCCCTCTCTTTGCCTTTTATGAGGAAGATGGAGAGCTCATAGAGCCCAAACATGGGTATGGACATGAGCACCTGGCTGATGACGTCAGGCGGGGTGAGAAAGGCCGCCAGGGTCACTATGATGATAACTGCGTATGGCCTGAAACTTCTAAGCTTCTTGGAGTCTATGAGGCCTGTGGATGCCATAAACATTAAAAGCAGTGGAAGCTCAAAGGCCAGGCCAAAGGAGAGGAGAAGAGTCATCACCAGGGAGAGGTACTCGTGCACCACCGGAAGAATGGTTATATTGTCCCCGCTGAAACTTAGGAAAAACTTGAAGCCAATGGGCAAAACCACAAAATACGCGAAGGCCGCCCCACATATTAATAGTAGCACCGTGGCGAGAGTAAGCCGAAAAACCGCCTTCCTCTCGCGGCGGTAGAGCCCTGGCGCCACAAATGACCACAGCTGGTAAAGCCAGAAGGGCGAGCTTATTATGACTCCAGCCCAGAGGGCAATCTTCACGTGGATGAGGAAGGTCTCCGGAAGCCCGGTGGCGATTAAGCCCCTCCCCTCCGGCATGAGCACCATGAGGGGCCTCACCAGGAAAGAGAGCACCCCTCCGCTGAACTCATAGGCTATAAGCATGCCCAAGAGGACGGAGAGCAGGGATTTGATGATCCTCCCCCTAAGCTCCCCCAAATGCTCCAGAAAAGAAAGCTCCTTGTGGGGGACTTGGCCCTTGGCCTCCTTAGATTCCAGATTTTCAGGGCTTTTTTCCACTCTGGCCCCCTCCCCCGCGCCCTGGGCCTGGCTCACTTTGAGTCCTCCCTTTTCCCATCCTCACTCACACTATCCCCAGCCTCTCCAGAATCCGCGGAATCCGCGGATTCCGCCAGCTCCGGATAGATCTTGGCATCTCCTCATGGGAGTCCTCCGGAGCTTTTTGGGGGACTGAGGGGTTTTGAGGGTTATTTTCGGGGATGGAAGGGGGACTCAGAGTGGAAAGGGGGGACGCTGGTAAAACACCTAGGTTTTTAAGGTCAGGAAGGGGATTTAGGTCCTTGAGGGGGTTTATGTCTTTAAGATCTTTGAGGTCTTTTAGGTCTTTAAGGTCTTTTAAATCTTGGATGTCTTTTAGCTCTTGGATGTCTTTGAGGTCTTTAAGCTCCTTAATATCCACCTCGCCTTGGATTTGGGTGAGCTCTTTTCCTACGCTTTCCTTGATACCCTCCACGTAGCGCCTGAGCCTCTGGTAGTAGGAAACAAGTGAGCGTATGGCCCCAGGGAGCCTCTCGGGCTTTATCACCACGAGCATGACTAGGAGAATACAGACAATCTCAGTCCAGCCAATGCCAGGTGCCATCTTTAGGTGGCCGCCTTGTTATGGGGGCTTTGGTTCTTAGCATCAAGGAGGTTCAAGATCCTAGCCGCGGCGCAGGCCGCGCCGTAGCCGTTGTCAATATTGACAACAGCTATACCGGGGCTGCAGCTTAAGAGCATGGAGGCCAAGGCGGACTCGCCCTCCCGGGCGAGGCCGTAGCCCACGGAGGTGGGTACCGCGATGACCGGTCTGGGGGTTAGACCGCCCAGTACCGAGGCCAGGGCGGCATCTAAGCCTGCCACCACTATGACCACGTCGTGGGAGTTTATGTCGTCAAGGAGCCCGGAGAGCCTCCAGAGGCCAGCCACACCCGAGTCTTGGTAGACGCTATGCTTGAAACCCAGATACTCCAAGGTCCTGGCAGCCTCGAAGGTTACCGGGGAGTCGGAGGTTCCGGCGGAGACCACTGCGCATTTTAGATTGGGGTCGCGTTTGGGGAGGGTCTGGTTGAAGGCGGTGCGGGAGAGGAGGTCGAAGTTGTACTTGGATCTAATCTCTGGGGGTGTGGATGCAAAGACATCCGCTGTAAGCCTCGTGAAGAGCACCGGACGGGCATCCTCACGAGCGAAGGTGGAAAGAAGCTCCATAATCGCGGAAAGGGGTTTACTTTCAGAGAAGACCGCCTCCGGAAGCCCTATGCGGCCTGGTCTGTCGTGGTCAAAGAGGACCCCGGCCTTCTTCTGGTGTTTGGATTCAGTCACTTGAGGGCTTACCTATAGGGTCTTTATGGTCTTTAGAACTCCCGCTCGGGATAGAGGGGAAACTTTTGGAGGAAGGTCCTTACCATGTCGGCAATCTTTCTTAGGGCACCGTCATCGTCGGTGTGCCTCAAGGCGCTCACGATAAAGTCCGCCACCTGGTCAATATCCGTCTCTATTAAGCCCCGGCTGGTGAGGGCGGCAGTCCCTAGGCGCAAACCGGAGGTGACGTTGTAGCGCTCCCGGTCAAAGGGTATGACGTTTTTATTGGCGGTTATGCCCGCCTTGTCGAGAGCGGTCTCGGCCGCCTGGCCGGTTATGTTCTTGGGTCTAAGGTCCACCAATACCAGATGGGTGTCAGTGCCCCCGGATACCAGACGGTAGCCAGCGTCCATGAGGTGCTGGCCCAAGCGTGAGGTGTTCTTTAAGATCTGGCGCTGGTAGTCGATAAAATCAGGTTCCAGGGCCTCGGCGAAGGCCTGGGCCTTGGCGGCGATGATATGCACTAGGGGTCCCCCCTGCACCCCGGGAAACACGGCATCGTCCACGGCCTTGGCGTAGGCCTTCCGGGAGAGGATGAGCCCTCCCCTGGGGCCCCTCAGGGTCTTGTGGGTGGTGGAGGTGACTATGTCCGAGTAGGGAAGCGGTGAGGGATAGAGCCCGGCGGCCACAAGCCCGGCGAAGTGCGCCATGTCCACCACCAGATAGGCCCCGGCCCGGTCGCAGGCCTTACGGAAGCGCTCAAAGTCCACTATGCGAGGATAAGACGAGGCCCCGGCCACGATTACCTTGGGCCTGTGCTCCTCGGCTAGAGCCAGGAGCTGGTCATAATCTATGAGCTCGGTATCCTCCCTCACCCCGTAGAAGATGCCCTTGTAGAAGCGTCCAGAGAAGCTGGGAGGGGCTCCGTGGGTGAGGTGCCCACCGTGGGCCAGGTTCATGCCCAAGATGGTGTCCCCGGGCTGCATGAGGGCCAGATAAGCCGCCATGTTGGCGGTGGAACCGCAGTGGGGCTGGACATTGGCGTGCTCGGCCCCAAAGAGCTTCCTGGCCCGGTGCTGGGTAAGCAGCTCCAGCTCGTCCGCGAACTCGCAGCCACCGTAGTAGCGCTGGTCCGGATAGCCCTCGGCGTATTTGTTGGTGAAGACCGAGGAGGCCAAGGCCAGGACCTGGGGTGAGACGAAGTTCTCGGAGGCTATCATCTCCAGCTTAGTTTGCTGACGATTGAGCTCCTTGTGGAGGATGTCTCCCAGTTTAGAGTCCAGCGGGGCGTTATGGTTAAAAGCGTTCATCATCTCTACCAAAGCGAAAATGGCGGGGCCCAAGCCCCTTTTTTCCCTTGAGTAGCTTGACCCAAGGGAAGAAAATCTAAAAAAAAAAATTTAAAAATTAAAAAAATATAAAAAAAAGATCACTTAAAAAAACTGGAATACTCTCACTCCATCATCTTTATTCGCTCCAGGTGCCTTCCACCTTGGAACTCCCACCTAAGGAAGCTCTCCAGTATGGAAAGCGCCAATTCAGATCCAATAATCCTTGCGCCCAAGGTGAGCACGTTGGCGTCGTTGTGCTCGCGCGCGTAGCGCGCCATGACCTCGTTTAGGCAGTTGGCTGCCCTCACGCCTTTAATCTTGTTGGCGGCCATGGCCATGCCCGTGCCCGTGCCGCAGATAAGAATGCCGCACTCGTGCGTACCTTGCGCAATCTTCTCGCTTAAGAGCCTCGCCACCTGGGGGTACTCGGACTTAAGGGTCCCGGGAGGCACTCCGTAGTCACTGACGCTGTGACCCTGCTCCTCTAAACGCACAATAAGGATACTCTTAAGATCCGTTCCAGCGTGATCCGATCCGATGGCTATCTTCTTTCCAGGCATCTGCTTCTTTCCATAATTAAAAAATAGTCTTGAACTAAATGCTTAACTAACATGCTTAACTAAATGCTTAACTAACATGCTTTTAACATCATGCTTATACAGTCATGCCTTTAGAGCTATTACTTCTCAAAAGGCAAGTATTTATAGCCAGAACCAGAGTCAGCGACTGTTACCTTCCCTATGCCGGGGAAAGGCAGATGGGCTCCAGCCACCAAATAATTGTTTTCCGTTAACTCTCTAAATAGCTCCATCCTGGTGGCCCCGGCCCGCACCTGGTCCACGTCATAGTTGATGGTGACCAAGGGGTGAGGGAACTGCACCAGATAGACGTGCACAATGTCTCCAAAGAAGAGCACCGGACCCGCACTGGACTGGAAGATAAAACCACTGTGGCCCGGGGTGTGGCCAAAGAGGGGTAAGGTGCTTATTCCCTCTATTACGTCTTTTTGCTTGAAGAGCTTGTAGGCATCTCTATCTTTGTAGGGCTTAAATAGCTTAGGGAGATTCGCAGCGCTCGCGGGTGGGTCCTTGGAGATAAAGAAGGCGTCCTCATCTAGGGAGCTATAGAGGGTGGCCTGGGGGAAGCTGGGGCTCCCGTCCGGGTTTAAGAGCCCTCCCACGTGGTCCATATGGAAGTGGGTGAGGAAGACGGTCTTTACCTTATCCCTCTGGAAGCCGGCCGCGTCGAAATTCTTGAGGGCCCCTTGGGGATTACCGGTCCCGGTGTCTATGACATAGAGGTCCTCACCTTTTTTCACCACAAAGGCGTTTATCCATGAGGGAAAGGCGTTTCCCTGGATGCCAGCTTGGGTGGCGTCGTTTTTTAGGTCCTCTTGGCTTCTATTGTGGAGGAGGTCAAAGCCCATCTGGCCCTCTGAGTCCAGAAGGGCGGTTATCTCCAAGTCGCCGTAAGTTATGGTCTTAAAGCCAGAGGCCTCGTTTTTTCCCTGGGCCAAAAGAAGCTGGCTTGAGCTCATTAGCCCAAAGAGGGCGATTAAGAGCGCCATCTTTAATTGGAACATAATCACTCCCCTAATTATTCTTGGAGATTCCACTCCCCGGCTTTACCCAAGATGAGAACCCCGTTGGTGCCCCCGAAACCAAAGGAGTTGGACATGGCGGCCCTGAGCTCCTTTTTCCGGGACTTAAGAGGGACGTAGTCCAAATCCAGTTCCGGGTCCGGGTGGGTGAGATTGATGGTGGGCGGGATGACTCCGTCTCTTATGCTAAGCGCCAGGAAGGCCGCCTCCACCCCGCCTGCCGCCCCCAGGAGGTGCCCAATCTCGCTTTTGGTGGAGCTAACCGGAAGCTCTTTGGCCAAGTCCCCAAAGACCTCCTTGATGGCGTGGGTCTCCACCCTATCATTTAGGCCGGTGGAGGTGCCGTGGGCGTTTATGTAGCCAATGTCCTCGCGTTTGAGCCCAAAAGAGGAGGCATCCTTTAGGGCATTCTCCATGGCCAATACCGCCCCGCCTCCGTCATCCGGCGGGGCGGTGAAGTGGAAGGCGTCGCAGGATGCCCCAAAACCCAAGACCTCGGCGTATATCTTGGCGCCCCTTTCCATGGCCCTCTCCATCTCCTCCAAAAGGAGAACCCCCGCGCCCTCCCCCAGGACAAAGCCGTCCCGCTCCAGGTCAAAGGGCCTGGAGGCCAGCTCCGGCTCATCGTTTCTGGTGGAGAGGCCTTGATGGAGTTGAAGCCCGAGATGGATAGTGGGGTAATGACCGACTCCGTACCCCCGCAGACCACCAGGGGAAGCCCGCTATCCCTGATCATCTGGTAGCCCAGGCCAATGGCGTGGGTGCCCGCCGCGCAGGCGGTGGAGCAGAGATAGTTGGGGCCGCGCAAGCCCAGTTCCATGGCCACGATGCCCGCGGACATGTTACCTATCATCATGGGTATGAAAAAGGGGCTAATCCTGTCCGGCCGCCCCCCCATGATGATGGCATGGTTATCCTCCATGGTCTTGAGGCCTCCCAGGCCGCAGCCTAAGGAACAGGCCGTGTCCCGCTTGAGGTCGCTACTGAGCTCCACCCCGGAGTCCTCGATGGCCATCTTGGAGGCGGCCACCGCGTACTGGATGAAGGTCTCCAGGCGCTTGACGGACTTCTTGTCCATGAAGTTCAAGGGCTCAAAGTCCTTCACCTCGGCGGCGATGGTGGTTTTCAAGCCCTCGGTGGGGAACCTAGTTATCTGCCCCACACCGCTTACGCCATCCACGATGTTCTTCCAGGCCACATCTATGCCCGTTCCCACCGGGGTCACGAGCCCCATGCCGGTGATGGCCACCCTTTTTGGAGTCTTGGTCCTCACAGTGCCCCTATTAGCCCTGGGTCTCTTTGAGCTCTTTGCCGATGAAGGTCACCGCGTCATTTACCGTTCTTATGTTCTGCGCGGCCTCGTCATCAATCTTAATCCCGAACTCCTCTTCCATGCCCATCATGAGCTCCACCAGATCCAGGGAGTCGGCCCCCAGATCGTCCTGGAAGGAGGCGTCCAGCTTCACGTCCTGCGGCTCCACGGTGAGCTGTTCCACCACTACCGTTTTTACTCTTTCCAAAATATCGTCATCTGACATGCTAATTAACTCCTGTAAAAAAAAATATGATAAAGGCCCTGAAAATAAAGCCTAAAGGGGGTAAGCTAGGCCCTTAGGCCTAAGCCCCCAAGTCCCGCAAAGCCAAAGTAGCTCTGGCGCCTTAAGTATAGGCGAAAAATACGCAAATCCAGAGCTAAAACACCAATATGCTTGAGCTTTAGAAAAAATTTTTCCTAGAAAATCTAAAAATCGGGTTCTGGGTCCTAAAGATTTCTAAAATCTTCTTATTTTTAGGCTAATACCTTTCCAGGGACTTTTTATATCTTTTTTTTGGCCGAAAAGAAATTTTTTTTCCAAAACAGGGGAAAATTTTTTTGTTTTTCAAAACGCTATAAAAGCTAAAGTCTGTCTCTACGCTCTACTCTTAAATCAAAAAGATCCTTAAACAAAATAGCCTTTTAAAACTTTTTGGGATTTTTTTTCTTTTAAGGATTACCTAGAGATAGAATCCACCGTTAACGTGCAAGGTCTGGCCCGTTATGTAAGAGGCCTCAGGTGAGCTTAGGAAGGAAACGGCGGCTGCCACGTCCTCCGGGGTGCCCTTGCGGTTCATGGGGATTCTTGCGACCAGGGCCTCCACGATCTTGGGGTCCAGGGCCTTGGTCATGTCGGTGTCGATAAAGCCCGGGGCCACGGCGTTAACCGTTATGCCGCGGGAGGCGTACTCCAGGGCCAAGGTCTTGGTGAGCCCTATTATTCCGGCCTTGGCCGCGCTGTAGTTGGCCTGGCCCGGGTTTCCGGTGAAGGCCACAACCGAGCTTATGTTTATGATCCTACCGCTCTGGGCTTTAAGCATATACTTGGCGGCTGTCCGCGAGAGGCTGAAGACCGAGAATAGATCGACTTCGATTACCTTCCGGAAGTCCTCGTCGGACATGCGGATGGAGAGCGAGTCCTTGGCGATGCCCGCGTTGTTGACCAAGACGTCCAGGCTTCCCAGGCGCTCGGCGATGTCCTCCAGGTGCTTCTTTCCCAGCTCGGGGTCCTCAGCCGACCAGAGCTCGGCCTCGGCGGTGTCCGCGCCTTTGGCCTTGATGGCCTCCAGGGTCTCGGCCACACCCGGGGAGGCCGGGTTGCTGTGGGTGATGACTACGCTTTTACCAGGGCCCGCTAGCGCCAGGGCAATGGCCTTCCCGATGCCTCTCGAGCCGCCGGTTACAACAATCACTTGAGTTTTACGCATGATGACCTCCAGGGTTTAGAAAAAGAAAATATTTTACGAAAAATGATTAAAACTTATATATGATTAATAAGATGATATTACGCCTGGACGCTGGATGCTATTATAGGCTAAGGGCTTCTCAGCCCTGGGGCTGGGTCCTCTCCTTGGCCTCTATCTTGGCCCTCTTCTTGTCCTCGATGGCCTGCTGGGAGACCACCTCGCGGTTGCGGTAGTAGCCGCAGCCCGGGCATACGGTGTGGGGCCTCACGGTGCTACGGCACCTGGGGCATACGGAGAGCGTGGGCACGTTTCCGGTGTAATGGGTACGCCTCTTGCGACCCTTCATCTTGGATGTTTTTCTCTTGGGTACAGCCATTTTCTTCAACCTTGAATTCAATAATAAAATGTGAGCTCCCAAAATAGTGGAGCGCTGGAACAAAAAAAAATAACAGAGCCGTAGTTTCATGAAGGCTCTAAAAAAAACTCTAATGTTTGGTCTCGGCCAAAGCGGCGCAGGAGCAGCTTCCCTCGTTAAGATTGGCGCCGCAGTGGGCGCAGAGCCCCTTGCAATCCTCCTGGCACAGGGCCTTAAGAGGCCAGGTGAGCCAGAAGAGCTCGGCCAAGAGCGGGGTAAGGTCTATTCTCCCGTTGATGACCTTTATGAAGTAATCCGGGTTCTCGGAGCTTGAGGCGCCCTGGCTATCCCCTATCTCCACCACCTCGTCGATCTTGTCGCCCAGGCGGGCGGTGAAGTTGGAGAGGCACCTGGCGCAGGTCATGTTTATCTTCACCGCGAAGACGCCTTTGACCACTAGGTGCTTCCCGCTTAAGGTAAGCTCCATTCGCCCCCTCACCGGGGTCACGAGCTCCGGGGTCTCGTCTTGCTCCACCCCGGCGCTTAAGAGCTCAGCCCTCAGATAGGGCGCGAACTCGGAAGCCTGGATAGTGAAGCTGAATCTCAGGCCAGTCTCCTGAAACTCCTCCAAGACTAAATTCTTTAGACTAGTTATCTCCCTATCCATATCAATAAACCCGCGTCTCGCGACTAGTCGGCACTCTCGCCATCAGGGTCGGTTCCGGCGGAATCCGCGGCCGGGGCCGCGGCATCCGCGGCCGGGGCTGCGGAATCCGGACTAGCTGGGGCACTCTCCGCCCCAATAGATCCTTGGGCCTCCTCTTCTACGGCATCAACCGCTTCAGCGGCAGCCGGGGCAGCCTCAGGGGCAGCAGTTACCGGGGCCGGGCTAGCTTCTGGGGTTGCTGTGGGGGGCGCGCCACCTAGGACGCTGGTGGCCACGTTATCCGGCTGGGCCGCCTCTGGCTGGGTAGGCGGAATGGTCTGGGTCTGGGCGGCCGGCTCCTCCGGAAGCCTCAAGGTGCTACCGGATCCGCCCCTGGCGTGGAGGGCCAATGTGAGAGAGGTGGCCATGAAGATGATGGCCGCGACCGTGGTTATCCTGCTGATGAGAGTGGCCGGGCCCCTGGCCCCGAACACGGAGGAGGAGGTGCCGCCGAAGGCGGCCCCCAGGCCGGCTCCCTTACCGGTCTGAAGCAGTACGGTTATCATCAAAACAAAGGCCACGAAGACGTGGAGGGTGGTGACGGCGCTCATCATAAAATACGTTCACTCGCTAAGAAAAAATTGGCACGGATAAGGCTTATGTGGCCCGCGGCCACAAAGGCCGCGGGCTATCATTAAAAACTTAAGCCCTTTACGAATCTTTTTTAGATCCTCCAGGGTGTAAAATTAAATATATATATAACAGCGCTATCCCAGAGGCTAGTGCCCAACGGGATTGTAGCGCTAATTGTCGAAGATAGCTATGTCCGCGAAGGACTCGGGCTTGAGAGAGGCCCCTCCCACCAGGGCGCCGTCGATGTCAGGCTCCGCGACGATGGACTTCACGTTCTCGGGTTTAACTGAGCCGCCGTAGAGGATCCTGGTGGACTCGGCCACCTTGGGTCCCAAGAGCTTCTCTAGGGTCTTGCGGATAAAGGCGTGCACCTCCTGGGCCTGGGCGGCGGTGGCGGTTTTGCCGGTGCCTATGGCCCAGACAGGCTCGTAGGCCAAAATCAAGGTATCCGCCTCGTCCGCCTTGAGTCCCTCCAGGCTGCCCTTGAGCTGGCCCTCGATTACGTTGAAGGTGGTGTTGCCTTCCCTCTCGGCCAAGGATTCCCCAATGCAGACCACCGGGATGAGGCCCTCGGTGATGGCGGCCCTCAGTTTCTTGGAGACCCACTCGTCGGTGTCCCCAAAGTACTGCCTGCGCTCACTGTGACCTAAGATCACGAAGGAGGCCCCGGCGGCCTTGGCCATGGAGGCCGATATCTCCCCGGTGAAGGCGCCCTCGTTTTCGTACCAGATGTTCTGGGCCCCAATGAGGATCCCGGTTCCGGCCGCCGCCTGGGCGGCCTGGTAGAGGGCCGTGGCGGGTACCCCCAAGGCCGCTTGGCGCCCGCTGAGCGCGCCCAGGAGCGGTTTAATGGCCTCTATGAACTCCACGGCCTGGGAACCGGTCTTGTACATCTTCCAGTTACCGGCCAAAAATGGCAGCCTGCTCATAATGATCCTCCTCACAAGTGTTTGTCCCTGAAATCTCCCACGTCTTTGACGTAGGTTTACTCGCGGGCTTTGGGCGCGCGGGAGTCATCTCCCGCGGATGCTCTCACCCGTGTATGATATTTAGATGGATATCCTTGTATTCGTGGGAGTCAGAAAGCTCGCTCCGGGAAGCAGTCTGAATTGCATATATTACAATAATTTATCCCTGGAAACAAGAGCCAAAAATGGAGGAAAAGAATGCCCTGGGTAGGGAGCTTGTTTAGCTGGATTAAGAAGAATTGGCATTTTTGGAGCCCATTTACCCTAAGGCCTTAAAAGCCCATGGGAAAGGGTTTTGTACACTAATTAGGCACTTATTTCAAGCTTTTTAGATGTAAGAGGCCACAATATGGGCATGTTGGAAGCTTGCGAGGGATATTTTCCCTAAAAAACCTTATCAACCCGTGAACCAAGACAGGGCCAAATGTGTTACTATCGCTAGTCAGCTCATTGCCTCCCCCAGGGCCAAATCCCATAAAAAGATTTTATAGGTTTTTCCATGAAGACTCGTTTCGCACCCAGCCCCACGGGCCATCTCCACATAGGCGGGGCCCGCACAGCGCTCTTCAACTGGCTCCTGGCCAGGCACAATCAGGGAAGTTTCGTATTACGCATAGAGGACACGGACGCCACCCGCTCGGATGAGGAATACACAAAGGACATCCTCTCCTCCATACATTGGCTGGGCCTGGACTATGACGGGGAGGTGGAATACCAGAGCCACCGCTTAGATGTCTATGAGGAATACAAAAAGAGGCTAATTGAGTGCGGGGCCGCCTACTACTGCCACTGCAGCCCGGAAAGGCTTGATGAGATAAGAAAGCAGGCCCTCATCACCAAGGCCAAACCCCGCTATGACGGGCACTGCCGCGAGCTATCCCTGGGCCCGGCCCCGGGGGCCGTCATTCGCTTCAAATGCCCCACCCTCGGGGAGACCGCCTGGAAGGATCTAATCAAGGGCCCCATCAGCTTCCTCAATAGTGAGCTTGACGATCTGGTGCTCTTCCGCTCGGACGGGCTTCCCACCTACAACATGGCCGTGGTGGCGGATGACGCCTCCATGGGCATAAGCCACGTGGTGAGGGGAGACGACCACGTGAACAACACGCCCAGGCAGATACTCCTCTATGAGGCCCTAAACGCCGAGCTTCCGGAGTTCGCCCACGTCCCTATGATCCTAGGTGGCGACAAGAAACGCCTCTCCAAGAGGCACGGGGCCACCTCGGTTCTGGCCTATAGGGAGATGGGCTATCTCCCCCAGGCCCTGGTTAACTACCTGGCCCGCCTGGGCTGGTCCCACGGAGACCAGGAGATCTTTAGCCTCAGGGAGATGGTGGAGCTCTTTAACCTCTCCCAGGTGGGCCGCTCCGCGGCCGTCTTCAACGAGGAGAAGCTTAACTGGTTAAACAGCCACTACCTAAAGCTCTTGTCAGATGAGGACCTAGGCGAGATGCTCTCTTATTTTTTGGAAAAACTAAACCTAGACGTCTCAGACAAGACCCTTCTGGCTAAAGCCGCGGGGACCGTGAAAGAGCGCGCCAAGACCCTAGGCGAGATGGCCCAAAAGGCGGCCTTCTACTTTGTGGACGCTCCAGTTCTAAATCCCAAGGACGCTACCAAGCTCTTGACCGTAAACGGTAAGAACTATATTAAAGATTTCCTCCAGAATGTGGACTCCATAAAAAGCCATGAGGACTTCGACCGCTACCTAAGCGATGCATCCCTCAAGGAAGGCGTCAAAAAAGGTGCCGTGGCCCAGCCCATCAGGCTCGCCTTGACCGGGGAGACCGCGAGTCCCGGGCTCTATGAGATAATCGAGATCCTAGGTGCCGACAAGGTAAAAAAACGCCTAGCCCTGGCGCTGGAGCACGAGAACTCATAGCTATAATCACTTAGTGGAATCAACTCCATCTAATGGAAGATAGTTTTCCCTAAGTCACCTAAGATAGACAAAACCTCACTTCAACCAAAGAAGTGAGGTTTTTTTGTGGTAGTAACGCGGTAGTAAAAAGAACTTAAGCACTTTTTGGCTTTTTCCCCTTAGTTTTAAAACCAGGGAAGCCCAGGGCCCTTAAAATTTCCCTTTGCGTTATACTAAGAGATGGTTTCGATTTATCAGAAATCAAGATCTGTCCTTGGCTAAGCGCGAACTGCGCCAAGATTTCACATAAGCTCATAGCTCTCACTTCCTCAGAAACATTACAATCATTAATCTTATTTTCAATGTGAGAGCGTATAATAAGTGATATGAACTGAACAAAAGTTTTCCCGTCCACAATCCGCCTGTTCCGCTCCCCAAATTTGTTAATATCCGTTACTTGTTTGAAGGCTATGAGTTGTTTCTCCAGGGTTTTTCGTTTGTTATAATAGTGCCAAACATTTTGGGAAGAGCGTTCTTTATCATATGACAAAAGGATGAAGAAACCAAAACGTTTTAGGGAATCATTCACTTTTAGGCTAGCTAGTGAAATATCTAATTTTAGTGCTTGCCTCTCTGTCGACCCATCGCTGGAAGCGGTGTAAGTTTGAGGGCCGGTTCCATGGCCGATATTGAAATATTGAAGGAATTCTGAAGGAATTATTTTTGGATCTTGGCTTTGGATAAGTTCTTCTTGCAAAGAATCAAGACGCATAAGTAGCTCACGCTCTTGGCAGAGTGCCCACTCTCCGTCATAATAAATATGGGCAAACATTTCGTAACCGGAAACTTTAACCGGATAAGCCTTGCCATAAATATCGTAATCACGAATTATGTTTTCGTAATCTTTAATTTCGGCGGCATAGCTCTCTAGTAGCTGCGAATACAAGGGTAACGACGCGTGTATGGGCATTATGAAATCAATTCCATTTTCCAAGAAATACTCCAGATCAGAATCTCTAAGAAACAGACGATCAAAGACGAATAAAATATTTTCAAATATGATTGATTCTAAGTCTTCTTTGATAAACTGCAAATCTTTTTCATTATCCGCTGCCCCTTGATAAATATTGTAATAAGCTGGGAGGCGCGTTGAGGTTCCGTAGTATAGGGCTAAATTTATTGACGGCAGTTTTTCAAATTCTTTGTCATAGAGGAAATGGTCTTGTGAAACAGGTGTTAAAAAACTTTGAAGTACTCTTAGATCATAAAATATATAATTCGGTTGAGAACCCCATGGCATCCATTCTTTGAAAAAACGCTTTATTTGTGAAAATTTTATACGCGAAAAAAACTTGTCGCGACTCGCGGATTCTTGTTCATTTTCCGATAACAAACTAGTGGAATACAGCCAAGATTTTAATCCCTGGCTTCCTTGGGTATCTACAGTTTCTTCGCACAGCATGTCAAAGGCCATTTTTAGAATCTTCAGATGGTCTTCCGGAAAGGCGTTGGCAAGAATTTTATCAAGACCTAGATCCTTGGCGACATGCGTGAGCACCAAGCCCTTGCTGCGCTGATAGGTGGGGGCGAGTTGTAAATCCGTCTCTTCTAGCAAAAGATCAGGTTTAACGCTCGAAAGCTCCCCATCGGGCGCTTTTTTGGGGTCATAGGCATCTTTTTGGTATATTTTGTAAAAAGTCTCGTTGGGAACTAATAGTCCCTGCTCATTTTCCTTCCCAATAATGGCGATCTCGTATTTTTGCTTTCCGTGCTCCTCATAATTTCTGAGCACATGATACACGTAACCCACGCCATCAATCGTTTTGATGACCTTATTCTTGGTAGGCATGGGAACGGGTGGGTTTTTAAGCATACAAGACCCCTTTACTAAATAAAATTATACAATAAGAAATCGTAAAACTAGACAAAAAAATGTTTTTAGCCGAAATTAGGGCCTGTTGCTTAAAAATTACAATATAATCAAGGAATTATTTTAAGAGTGGGTAGTTCCAAAACATGTTTTGGGCGTAATAAAGTTCAAAAAAAATGATTTAAAAACGAAGGTAAGCCGTAGATGTAAAAATTTATCATATTTTTTTATTTTTGTGCTTCCTATGGAAAAAAATTCTATGGCGCCCTAAAGCGAGATAACGATCCCCACATATAGATAATAATTCGTAAAAACGCCTTCTATAAAGTAGAAATGATTCCGTCCAACGTAAAGATCCAAGATTTATCCTACAATTCTTATATAACTAAGCATAATAATCATTAATTATAATAAAATAACTAAAATCAC
>JAITJT010000133.1 GCA_031278795.1 Deltaproteobacteria bacterium
ATTTCATTTTTTTGTTAATTTTTCGCCCAAGTCCGCCACCTTCAACTTCCACAAAGATGGAAGACCAGTGAAAGTCTTTTGAAAAAGCTCAAAGCCCAAGGCAAAAATAGTTTTTTTGCCTTAAGACTGTGGCATCTAGCTATACTATATATAGGTGTTATTTGAGACTAGGCACCAAAGCGCCAAAATAAATCACAGGTCAAAAAATTTTAGCCTAAGCCTAATAATAACAAGCACCACAAGATATAGAAGAAAATATTTGAGCTACACTAAAAACTCCAAAAAATTGCAGGCCAAAAAAAATTTTTTTGCCCTGAAAAATATTTTTTTGGGGATTTTTTTGATTTGGATCAAAAAAAATAGCTAAACCCTCAGGGATTAGGCTAAAGAGCCTGGATTATTACCCTAGCTTGAAGGTCTCCTCAGGTGGAAGCCCTTTGGACCAATAGATCAGATGTTAGCGTGCGCTTCTGCTAGTCACATATAGAGTCCTCCGTGAGCTTTAGGTGAGGGGAGGCTCGGGGATTATTACCGGGGATTTTCACTTTTGATTGATTCTTTCCAGATAATTTAGATGCTACGCGGCTTTCGGGAGGGTGAGTCCGGGAGCTTTAAGGAAAACATGGGTTTCAGCCGGGAAAAGATCTAAGAAGCAGCCGGGTAAAGCCTTTAGCAATTGTTCCCAAGACGGACAAAATTATATTTGAGGCAAACTCTAAAAATATTAAAATTTTGTCTAAAGCTATTAAATTATAGCTTTATTAATATATAAACTAGCAAATTAATAATCAAAGTGTTAAAGTTATGGAGCTAAGTTGCCGATTGGAAAAGTGGGTCTTTCCCATCTCGGCAAGGGCCTGAAATTGAAGCGCTTAGCGCTTCAGAGAGGAGAAAATGATGTCTCTTTCCATCCCCATAGGGGGACTAGTCAAGAACCCATTACTGTTCTCGTCCACTAACGTGAGCATCAAGAACACTCTCAGCAATTCCACACTCAAGATTGGGAGCATTGGTGTTAAAGTCACCTCCGGCGCCACCGAGGAGACGAAGACGTCTCTCTTGACGCTCAGCTTCACGGAAAGTCTCCTGAAGAATCTGGAAACGGCCAACGCCATCCTGGATGAGGAGAACAAACGCGTCAATAAGGAAAAGGAGAGACTGGCCAAGGCAATTGTGGATACGGCCGCTGAGGTCGAAAAGAATTACGGAAAGGCTGAGGCCACCAAGTTCATGGCCATGGTCCTCACCAACACGGAGACCACCGTTACCGAGAGTAGGCTAGCGGGTGCCGTCAGCGAGTTTCTGCTATCCATCAAGACCAAGGCGGAAAGTGAGCTCGCGAGCGCCAAAAATGCCGAGGAGACCAAGGAGGCCGAGAAGGCCCTGGAAAAACTCAAGGGTCTCAGGGATTACATCAATGGCGAGGGAGACGATGACAATGATGGCCTGGCGGCTGCCATAAACAGCTATTTCGGGAGAGAGAAAGTCGCGGACGACGACAAGAAATCATTCACCGAGGATTTCGTCTGGATATCAGCCAATGAGCTCAAAGCCCAACAAGAGGCCGAAAAAGAGAAAGAGGCCTATCCGAGCTTTTACATCGCCAAAGGCGAGCTGGATAACGAGGTCTATATCATCGCCACCAACTATCTCTCAGAAACCGTAAGGAGCGTAGAGGCCACTACGGTTTTCCAGAACCTAGAAGACGACGACGATATCTTCGACGCTGTCGATCAGGTACGCTCCATCCTTGAGAAGGAAGACGAGGAAGCTTCCGGGACAATAGTTTCCCAAAGCTCAGAGACTGAGAAAGAGGAAGCCGCGGAAGCCGTGAAAGTGGCGGCGGCCCTGCCCACCACGGCCGAGAGCGCCACCGTGAACACGGTGAGCTCTAACGCGGTGAAGGTTTTTGAAGCGGCGGTGAATGCCCAGACCAAGAGCGCGCTCTTTAACCAGTTTCTGAACAACTACTTCCTGACCGAGATAAACAATACCATTAGCGAAAACAAGGAGGTGGGAGAAAGACTCACCCATACCATATCTTTTTCCACGGGCGTGGAGTACAGCTTTGGGACAGTGGGCATATCCAGCTGGCCCGGGCTGGTGGCGGTGCAGTCGCAGGGTTTGTCCATCTCCGTGGGTTTCGAGAGGGAGTTTTCCATCTCGGTGGGGAAAGACAACAAGATTGAGACTAAATTCTCCCAGAGCCTGAAGGTGGAAGCCTCCTTCAAATCATCCACCGTGATTGCCACAGGTGGCGGCGTAATCGCCGCTGGAGCTTACCTGACCTTGGCTCAAGAGCTGGAGAGCCGCTATACAGCCGGAAAGATATCCGTGGGCACCTTTAACACCGGACAGGCGGTGAGGAGCAGCTATCTGCTCTCATCCGTCATTTGATGGGTGCCTTTCGTCATAGATAAAGTAATCATGGGCAAGATCATGTCAAGGGCTTTTTTTCAAGATTTTGAAAGCTTTAGGGGAAAATAACGATATAAAGAGTAGCCTTTATAATCATAACTACATATTGTTGTAATAATGCCCTAGGGGAGATGAATTTTTTTTTTTAATAATTCATTGTCCCAGTTTTTGCCCCTATCTTATTTTTTACCCCTACCTTATTTACTATTGTATCCCTGTCAACTTAAATGTTCCGCTCCAATTGCAGAAATTGGGGCGGAACTTATTTTATCAGCCAATATGGGCCTTTAATGCCATGTTATTTAGGGTCAGATAGCCTTGTTTGAAAAACTTCCCTAAAATTTGGATAACTTTGATTGACACATTCTGGAGTTAGGGCTAGAATGTGCATCAAAGGCGAGAATTTTAAGTGGAGGGACAAAAATGCTTGGCCTGGATAAAAGCCGCTGCCCCAACAAGGAATGCAAGGATTTTGGCAAGGAGAACCACGGAAACATCTCCATACGGGGAAGGTACGGCAAAAAAAGGGACAAGCTGCTTTTGTACTGCAAGACCTGTGGTAAGAGATTCGCCTCCTCCCACGGCACCCCACTTTTCGCGGCGCATCTGCCCAAGGACAAGATACACTCCATAATCCATCACATATCCCAAGGCGAGACCATAAAGAGTGCAGCGGGCCTTCTAGGCTTGCCCAAGGCTACCGTCAAGCTCACAATGGACAAGGTGGAGACTTTCTGCCTAGCCAACGTAGGGGAGATGATGGACGCCCTGGAAATGGATATGGAGCTCATGGATGAGCTGTGGCTGTTCTTGAAGAACATGCGGGAGATGAGGCTCTTGAAAAACCAAAAGGAGTGCTTGCCAGAAGAGGAGCGCGAGGCAGCTGATGACAAAACAGATTGCCTGGAAAGTGTAGATCTCGAGGCGCATGAAGAGAAAAAAGAGCGTCTGGTAAGTGTGGATGCCGCGGCGGATGAGTGACAAACAAGCGAGCCTGGCCCATCGCACCTGACCCATGTAGCATAAGACCAGGGCTGAAAATGGAATTTCCCCCCAGACAAATTCACGAAAAATGCGCATTTTGGAGAGTTTTGGTTTAACGGTGTAACATTATATATATAGTGTCTCATAACATTAATATATAGGTGCCTCTTGTCAGGACTCTTTAGGCGCAAGACCCAGGATAAAATATCCCACACAAAAATGGCGTGAAGCATTTCACGCCTTTTTTGATCTTCCCAACCGGGCTCACGTAATAGCTGGATCCAGCTTCTTTCCCACAAGAGCCTCTCTGGGAAAAGAGCCGTTCCAAACAAGAACTACAAAGATTTCTTCAAGGAGATGCAGGGAA
>JAITJT010000139.1 GCA_031278795.1 Deltaproteobacteria bacterium
TCAAACCAAATAATTAAAAAATATAGCTATAATCCTTATACGCTCTTAAGTTTAAGACTAACTTTGATAAAAGGGCGCCTTCCTTGAGAGCTAATCTTTTAGGAAACTCGTACTTTGGGCCAGTTCCCAATTTTCTTTAAAATTTGACATTCCTCCAAAATGCGCCGATAAGCTTAGGGAGAGCCTCATAAATAACTAAAGTAACATACAGAAAAAACAATCTCCCAAGCTTTCGTCCTTTTCCCATATGTCTTATATTTTCACGTTTTCGTTATTTTTTTTGTCTTTCTTTTTTTAAGATTTCTTAGCTCTTTCATTCTTTCATGGCTATTTTATTCAATCCTTGCTATTTCATTCAATACGGCCTTACAGAGCTTCAAACATAAGTAAAACATGCGCATTAGCCCGTAACACACGAGCATTTGCGTGCCTCTCATGTTTTAAATCAAAAAGCTCACGTATTAAAACTTTAAAATTCACTCTCATCCGCGTATCATATAGAGGTAGCGCATCTTAGCGGTGCCATAACACCCGCAACAGACGAACTGTTAGACTAAACCTAAGCTAAACATAAAGGCCTTTGAGAGCGCCTCTTTAGCGCTTTCGACCGCGGCGAACTTTCTTATTTAAATTAGCCTTCATCACGGATTTTTCCGTACTTCAATCATTTTTCGGCGCTTTTTAAGCTTTTGAATTTTCATGTCTTTGTGCCTTAGACAACATTTGCATTTTTTCATGTTTTTTTTCAAAAAACGCTTGCAGGTCAAAGAGCACATAACAAACCATTAACAAAATCCAAAATTGTTCCGCGCGTTTGTTAAATTTAAGCTCCACCTTAGTTTTCTTATCTTCCCAATATCCGCGTTCCTCAGGGACTTAAAGCATAAACACCATGCAGGGCGACAAAATAAAATCCACCATAGTTTTCGTGGGCCTCTTCATTGTCATGGCCTTTCTGCTATCCATGCTCATAGACCCCTTTGAGAGGGCGCGTGGGGGTGAGTCCGCCGGGGATCCGCCCATGGAAGTCTATCAACAGGCCTCATACATGCCCTCCTCTCGCCCCGGCTTGCGCCCGGCTCCCCCTCCCAAAATACCCCCCAAACCAGCGGTTGCCGTAAAGATTCTAAGTAACCCGGAGGATGCCTTTAAGGCAGAGCTTCCTCTACGTAAGGGTGTTCTGGATGATGAGCCTATGGAAGGCGATCCAGCGCTTAGTGGCATCTTTTCCGAGGCCACGGGGCTTTTAACCACCTTCCCCCTGGATAAGGACATGGAGGAGTACCCATCCAACTTGGAGAAGGCCATGGTGCTCTACTTCAAGGCATTGAGGCAGAGTCCCAGGGATCCTAGGGTATATACCCTCCTGGGGAGGCTCTCTGAGATTAGGGCCCTGTGGGCCAAGGATCCAAACGACAGGCGGGCGCTGGTGGACGAGGCCCAGGCCTTCTTCGCGAGAGGGGCCAGGATGGAGTTCGACCGCAGCTTTGACGAAAATGACTTAAAAAAATACGAGGAAAAGCTCTCCAGCGGACCCTTGGGGGATCCCTACCTCACCTCTCTCACCTGGGCGGGTAGCTTAAGGAGGGGCGAGCTTGGCCTAGAGGAGCTAAGGGCCCACCACGCCGTGGGGAAGGTTCCACCGGAGCACGTTCCCGGGTTTTGGGAGGAGAGGTACTTCATCCTAGAAAATGGCTCGGATGATGATAGTAAGGCCGCCATTAGGGCGGCCGTGGATGAGTTTAGAACCCAGATGGCCATAATGCCCACTGAGGTTCATGTAATTAGCCCAAACAACCGCCTCACCGGAAAGAAGTTCAAAAAGTCCCAGGTGATAAACAGCTGGGGGCTTTCCCTCATGAATTTATCTTCCACCACCAAAGACCCCGCCTGGAAGGCGGAGCTCTTTTTGGAGGGTTTGAGGGTTTTGGAGGGGGCGCTCTTACTCCCCTTGGATGACCACGAGTACCAGGAGCTATTCTCGTCTTTAATTAAAGCTGACTACAACCAGCCCCAGAACGACCTTAGGGCTGAGCTCTTCAAGGTAAAGGACAAGTTCTTCGCGAGCTGGCTGAAGGACTCCACCTCTCCGGAGGTTCTGCTCCATCAAGGGTCGGATCTTCTCTTAAGAGCCCTTCAGCAGACTGAGTCCAAGCCCTGGGCCACTTACCTGGCCCAGGCGCTTTCCAGCTATGAGCGCTACCTGGAAAAATCCCCGGATCCCTATGTTTCCGCCTTTAGGGTGGCCGAGCTCTTGGAGAGGCAGGTAAACTCCCTGGACCACTTCCTGAGCCTCTCACCGGAGGACACCAGGGCTAGGAAGAGTGAGCTCTTAGCGCTCTCCATAGCTTTTTACCAAAAGGCCATGGAACCAAGCTTTCCAGCTCTTTTGACCCAGAGGGCCTTAGCCCAGGCCCAGCTGAGGCTGGCCATGCTTTCCAGTGACGATGAGACCTTTAGCCAGCGCTTCAGTGAGGCCGCCAAAACCGCCCACTCCCACGCCATGAGGGATATTGAGCCAGGAAGCGCCTTTTTTCAGTGGGGGGAGACACTCTTGCTGCAAGGGATTCCGGAGAGGCTTCCCCAGGGGGCGACCCTCATGACCTCTGAGGCCATAGCATCTTTTAGGCAGTGCCTAAGGGCTGGCACAAGCGATCCGGAGAGGCTCCAGAGGATGGCCAACCTAACCTACCAGGTGGCCTCACTCAACCGCGCCCAGAGGGTTCCAGCCTTGAACCTACTTATTGATCTAAGCTCCAGGCTCAAGGACCTTAGACCCATGGAGCCAGCCTACCGCTTCGCCTACGGTCTCTCCCTCCTCAGCCGCATAGCGGCTGAGGAGGACTTCCCCGGGGATAGGGCGCTCTTCGCGTCCCCCTCCTTCAAAGGGGCCTTCCTGGAGGCCCTCTCCTCTTTTAGCCAGGCCTTGGAGCTAGCTAGCTACGGAAACCCCTCGGACTTCACCCCCTGGGGCCTTGATATTGAGGACAGATTCTCCCGCAACAATACTCAAGATAGCGTAAGAGCCCCAAACCCCAGCATCTTAGCCCCCAGTGACGACTTCATAAGCTTCCCCAGGCCTGCTGCCACGCATAGGGAGATGCTCTCCGGTACCTTAAACCAGCACATGCTGAGGTTATTTAGCATGCTTCCTCCCCAGAGTCTTCCTCCTTGGTATAAGCTGCGCTTGGCATCTTTTTTAAGAAGAACCGCCTCCACTGGTTACCTCCCCCGGGAAGAGGAATGCGCCTATTTTAGGCTGGCCTATAGGATCCTAGATGAGGCCCTAGACGACCTCCCCATCCACTTGGAGGATATGTTCCTCTCCCCCCTCATCCTCTCCGAGCAGGCCCTTATATTAGGGGAGAGCACCCTTTCCCTAGACCCAGAAGATAAGACCCCTCTTAGCGAGGCCAACCTCCAGGAGGCTAGAACCATGTGGGACAAGGCAGAGTCAGAGGGAAGCGGAAGCTCGCTCTGGGCCAGGGCCCGCTGGGCGGCCTGGAGCCGGGACGAGGAGGCTTTGAAGGGCTATCTATCCCAAAGCAGCGCTCAAGTGAGCCAAGGAGACGCCTTCTACTGGCCCTCATTTTCCGAGGCGGCCTTAGAACCCGCTTTCAGGGACTTTAGGGACCAGCCTTGGTTTAAGAAGGCCTGGTTCGGATATCAGCGTTAGCGGATATTAGCGATAGCTAAGATATCAGCGTTAGCTAAGATATTAGCGTTAGCTAAGATATCAGCGTTAGCTAGACCTTAAGACTCTCTTTTTTTTGGCTCTCAAAAAACAAACTTAACAATCTCTAAGGTTTAAGCTGTTAACAAAACCTTAACAATCCAGCCTAAAAGGCTTATCATTTTTTGCTAAGGCCTTATTAAGGCCTTAGCCAACTCTTCTTATCTTGCTCTAGTTCAAAAGCAAGGCCCTTTCTTTTAGGCCCCCTTTGAAATCGCGGCGCTTTTGGAGCATTATGGGAGGGGCGCGTCTTTCGCCCCTCAAACCAAAGGCCCAGCTTTAGGGCCTCACACAATCTCTGCGGACGGTCACAAAAATAAAAGATGCGAAAAACCGGGAAAGAGCTGGCGCTGGTGACCGGGGGGGCCGGATTCATAGGCTCCCACCTGGTGGAGGCCCTGGTCAGAAAGGGCGTAAGGGTACGTGTCCTAGACGATTTATCGTCCGGGTCCCTCCAGAAGCTCCACCAGGTGATTGACCATATAGAGCTCATGGAAGGGGACGTGAGGGACCTCTCAGAGGTGATGGAGGCCTGTAGGGGGGCATCCACCATCTACCACCTGGCGGCCATGGCCTCCATTCCCATGAGCATGGCGCAGCCCCATCTGTGTCTGGCCATAAACGGGGAGGGCACCCTAAACGTCATGGAGGCCGCCCGCGCCCAGGGCGCGAGGCGGCTAGTATTTGCCTCCAGCTCGGCTTTATATGGGGATTTACCTGGGCCCCACCTGGAGGACATGACCCTAAGGGCCAACACCCCCTACGCCGCCTCCAAGCTCCTAGGTGAGAACCTGGCCGACTTCTACATGGAGCACAAGGGGCTCCATGCGGTGAGTCTTAGGTATTTCAACGTCTACGGCCCGCGCCAGGGGGCGGAGGGCCCGGATTCCGGGGTTATCCCCATATTCATCAAGCAGATATCCAAGGGGCTTCCTCCGGTAATCTACGGGGACGGGGAGCAGACCAGGGATTTCATCCACGTCCTGGACGTGGTGAGGGCCACCATCCTGGCAGCCAGCCGCAAGGGGGCCAAAGGGGTCTACAACGTGGCCACGGGCGCCCAGGTGAGCATAAACAGCCTAGCTGAGCTCCTCTCATATCTGAGGCCCCAGGCCCCTCCGGCCGTGCATCTGCCGGCGAGGGCAGGCGATCCTGAGCGCTCCTGGGGATCTGTGGCTAGGGCCAAAAAAGACCTAGGCTTTGAGGCCAAAATAGATCTAGCCCCCGGTTTAAAAGATCTCCTGAAAAAAAAATAGAGCGCTTAAGAGGGATTTTCTAAAACGCAAGATATGGAAGACTTCCAGGGTTTTAGGTCTATCACCGGAATAATAGAGTAAAAAACGAGAAAAAAGTGAGTTGAGGGGAGTACGCGCGAATCACGAAAAAAATTTCACCAGGGCGCCAATTTTTGTGATAAAATTGATTTCATTTTTTTCTTGCGATAAAATGGATAAGTGTCTAAGGCGCAATCCTCGGATTGCAAATTTTTTTTGGGTAATACGGGAAAAAAATATCCATGTAAAGTATGATGACGAAAGTCGCCTTGCATATATGGAACACTTCCAGCGGCAGGCCTTTGCTTCACCTTTTTAAGTTTGCGTGGAAGCTTTTTTTAAACTATATTGCTGTTGTCTACATGGTAGTCGCCACAGACTCCAAAAAAACCCAGAAAAACGCCCAAAAGTTTTTTTTACAGCGTAAAACTCTTGAAATTCAATTGAAAACGCAAAAGAACCGGAATTAAATCCGGCACATTTCAGACCCCCTGCCACCTGGGTGGGTCACATAAATTTTAGTCATCTACCTAACTGGAGGAATTTTATGAAGAAGCTTCTTTTGATCATCGCTATGCTGGCCCTCGTGTTGCCCTTGGCAGCCTGCCAGAAAAAAGTGGCCGAAGTGGGTGAAGTTGTGGACGATAGCGCCCGTCGGGCTTTTCTCAATGATTATGTGTACTTTGACTTTGATAGGTACAACATCAGGAGTGATCAGACTCCCAAGATGGACGCCAAGGCCAGCTACCTGAAAATGACCGGCTCCAGCTCCCAGCTGGTTGGTTACGCTGACGAGCGCGGCACCGAGGCCTACAACCTGGCCCTAGGCGATCGCCGCTCCAAGAGCGCCGCCAACTACCTGGTCTCCCAGGGTGTCTCGGCCGCCAAGCTCTCCACCGACAGCGGTGGCGAGTCCAATCCGCGCGACCCGGGTCACGACGAAGCCGCTTGGGCCTTGAACCGCCGCGTGGAGTTCACGCTCTACTAAAAAACCCTTTTTACAATGCTTTCGCTTACAGGCCGGGTAAGACTCCCCGGCCTGTTTTTTTTATGGAGCGCACGCGTTTTGTGCCTTTTAACACCTTGTGCCAATTAATTTAGGTAGTTCCATTAGTCGCTAGAGTTATTTCCTCTTTCTTGCCAAATTTTTAAGCTCTTTATGGCTTTTCGCTCGCATCTTAGCTAATTGACCTACATCTTTTTGGCCTTCTTTACAATTTGTTTGGGCCTTCTTCAGACATTGTTTTTTGAATTTGTTTTTCTAGCTTGTTTTTTCACCTAAGCTTCACTCTTTATTTTTCCGTTCTGTTACTTTTGGCCTTTTATAATTGGCCTTTTATTATTGGCCTTTTATTATTGGCCTTTTATTAGCCCAAGTCCTACAGTAGCTTCCCTCACGGCTAGCCGCCCAGCGCTATACATGCGGCGCGCTTAGCGCCATACCAAGAGCAAACTTTAGGTACAATACTTATCTCTATGCCTTGCGCCATACCAAGCCATAAACTTAGTGAATGCGCTTTTCTGGCTTCTTTTTCCTTTCTTCACCCCAATCTCATTTTCCACTTTTATTTGGGGAGTGTTATTTTTTTTAAATTCTAAAAATCAAACCTTAAAATCTAAAAGCTAGGGCCTAAAAGCCAAGCTCTTGACCCAAGGCCAAAAAACCAAGGCCCAAGGCCCAAAATCCATTGGCTTGGCCCAATATGGGCCAAAGGGGGAAAAAGGCCCCCGGAAGGGCCTTGGATAGCCAAAAGCTAGGCTTTCCCACAGAAAATCTTGAGATCTTTGGGCCAATCCGATATTATAATGTTTGAATTTTATTTTTTTCTTTCCGTCTTTATTGTCTAAAGACAAACAAAAACACGTCCCACCCATTTCCCGGGTTCAAGGATCTTTTTCCAGGCGAAATTGGGGGATGCGCGCCAACAATAGCAAGGGACATCAAGCTTATGTCGGAATCTGAACTAGATGAGGGTTTGCTTCAAGATTTCATAACGGAATCCAAAGAGCTACTGGAGGAGTTCACCTCCAGCCTCTCGGCCTTCGAGGCTGACCCCACCAACCTGGAGACCATTAACCCGGTCTTTAGGGCGGCCCACACCCTCAAAGGCTCCAGCGCCTTCTTCGGGTTGAACCACATCAAGGACTTCGCCCACAAGCTGGAGAACCTCCTGGACGACATCCGGCACGGAAAGCGCGAGGCCTCTCCCAAGGCCATAGAGTACCTCTTCCTGGCCGGTAACCACCTCAAGAGCATGTTTGACCGCCTCTCGGCTGGAAACATGTCCACGGAGCTCTTACCGGAGGAGGCCCAGTTCCAGGACGAGCTGGTGCACTTCATAGGAGAGGGCGGCGGTGGTGGCGGAGGCGCCGAGCAGTTCAAGGACGCCTGCCAGGAGATAAAGAAGCTCTTGGGGGACTCCTTGGAAACGGGTGTGGATCCGGAGACCCTCATCCAGAGCATAACCGACGTGGTCAACAAGCTGCCTCTGGAGTCTTTGGAGGCTAAAAAAGAGGGTGCCCCGGAGATAAAGAGGCCCGAGATGGTCTCCTACCAGGGGGTGGACCTCACGGCTGACGCCTTGGCCGCCTTTGACAACGTGACCGGTGAGGCCTTTGACCCCAAGGCCTTCTCCGAGAACCTCAAGAACCTAGGCGACCAGATAACAGCCAACAGCTGGGAGGACCTTAAACCGGCCTTTAAAGAGGCCTCAGAGGACTTCACGGCGGTCTATGAGTCCGGGTTGGATTTTGACCCAATCCTTGTGGGGCTAATAAAGAGCAAGTACCTGGACCTCTTGGGTCACATGGATCTAAGCCATCCGGAGGATGCCAAGCCCGATGCCGCGGCCCCGGGTGAGGAGGCTTCCTCCGAGGCCAAGGAAGGGGAGCCGGAGGAGAAGAAGGCCGAGAAGCAGGAACGCAAGACCATGCGCATCTCGGAGGAGAAGGTGGACGGCTTCATGAGCTACGTGGGCGAGCTCATAGTGACCGCCGAGACCTTCAACTACCTCCAGAAGACCATAGAGCAGGAGAAGGTTAACCCCAACACCATTAGGGCCTTCAAGAACGCCAACCAAGCATTCAGGGAGCTCTCAGACGAGCTCCAGGAGAGCTTGATGGAGATCCGCAGGGTGCCCATCAAGGGCATCCTCCAGAAGGTCAATATGATGGCCAGAGAGCTCTCCCACCA
>JAITJT010000165.1 GCA_031278795.1 Deltaproteobacteria bacterium
GCGGCGATGTACTTAGTTCCATACTTCAAGGATATAAACTCCTCAACCTTGGTGTGGGCTAGGCTAAGCGCCAAAAACCTGATGGCGAAGGCCGCGTTTTCTAGTCCCTTGGACACACCCTCAGACCAGAGCTTAAGCTCACAGCCCTCGGATGCCAAAAAGGGGAATACTTTGTCTTGGAGTTTAATTTGCTCCACCAAGAGCTCACTGGTAAATACTGTACCCGCTACCTTGACCTCAGAATCACTCAAAACAGCAGTAGATGACACCATAAAGGCCGCAAAGGGCCTGGCCAGGGCCCTGGCCTCAGGGAGAAGGCTCCTAACCTCCTCGCGGAGCCTAGGCGTGTCCTTGGGCAGAACTATCTCGCAGCCCTTAAGATCCAGGGGTAGCTTGAAGTCTTCTAAGAGGTAAATTTTACTTTCTATGTTGGAACTTATGCTCATCTGAGCATACTAGTCGCATAGAGTGGAGAATACAAGGCAAAAAAGAGCACTCTCTAAAAGAGGTCTCCGGTCTTCTGGGACTTAAAGAGCGTCCAGAGGAAGAAGGGCCCTCCCAGCATGGAGGTGATGATGCCGATGGGTATCTCGGCGGGGGCGAGTATTATGCGGGAGACCAAGTCGCAGAGCACCAGGAAGGTGCCTCCCGCGAAGAATACCGCCGGAACCAGTAGCTTGTGCGACCAGCCCAGGATGAGCCTACAGGCATGGGGCACCATGAGCCCCACGAAACCTATGGGCCCGGCCAGGGAGACGACGGAGCCCACCACCACCGAGGCGGTTATGAAGATGATGAGCTTAATCTTGTTGACCTTGACGCCGCGGCTGGCGGCTATCTCCTCTCCGGCTGTGAGTAAATCAATCTCAGCGGCTATAAGCCTTATGACCACAAAACCCGCCAAGACCACGAAGGCCAGATCCACCAGCCTCGCCGTCTCCAGACCCGCTAGAGAGCCCATGAGCCAGTGCATGATGCGTAAGGAGTCGTTGGAGTCGGATAGGTACTGCACAAAGAGAACCAGGGATGAGAAGAAGAAGTTGATGACCACACCCGCGAGTAGCATTATGACGGTGGAGAAACCGCCCTTGATGCTGGTGATGGTCCAGACCATGAAGACCGAAAGACCCGCGCCCAAAAGGGACGCGAAGAGTGGCCCCACGCCGCCTAAACCGGCAACCGCCGCCCCGCCCAGGAAAAAGTACACCGAGGCCCCAAAGGAGGCGCCGCTGGAGACTCCCAAGGTAAAGGGGGTGGCCAGGGGGTTGCGGAAGAGGGCCTGGAAGACCATGCCGCTTAAGGATAGCCCGGCGCCAGAGAGGAAGGCCGCTATGGCCCTAGGGGCCCTTAGCTTCCAGAAGACCTCCATGTCCCCTGGGTCGTGGTCTATGAAGATGGATTTGGGCGAGATTATCTCTAGCCCAAAAAAGGGGCTAAGTAAAAATACAATAACACTCGCGATTATCAGGATGCTTATTTTTAAGGTTCCGCTCATGGATCACTCCGCCAATATGACTGGGTTGCCGCTCTTGGGGTTGGTGAGGTAGATGAACTGGTGGTTAAAGGCGTCCTCCAGGACGCCTTTATTCAGAAGCCCAGGCACGTCGCCAAAGTATTTCACCCTGCCCTTTTGCAATATAAGCACCATGCCCATGGTCTTGGCCGGATGGTTGAGGTCGTGGGTCACGGCTATCATGGTTAGCCCCTGCTGATGGTTGAGGGTGATGAGGAGCTTCTCCATCTCGGAGGTGTGGTGGGGATCGAGAAAGGACGCCGGCTCATCCAGGAGCATGATGGGCGTCTCCTGGGCCACGGCGGCCGCCAGGAAGGCCTTCTGACGCTCTCCTCCGGAGAGCGTCTTTAAGGGCCTATCCCTCATGGCCGTGAGTCCAGAGATCTCGAGAGCCCTGTCCACCGCCTCCACGTCCCTCTTGGTTAGCCCGGAGAGGCTAGTGGAGTAGGGAAAGCGGGAGAGCTTACAGAGCTCCAGGATGGTGAAGGGGGGTATCCAGCCGCCCGCCTGGGGCACGTAGCTGATGAGCCTCGCCAGGTCCTTCTGGGAGTAATTGGTGACGGATTTACCCTCCACCAGGATGTCTCCGGTGGAGGTGCCCTTGTCGTGAAGCCTCAAGAGGCACTTGAGGAGGGTGGATTTACCCGCGCCGTTGGGTCCCAGGATGGAGAGGTAACCTCCCTTAGAGAGGTTAAACTCCACGTTGAAGAGGATCTGCTTGTCCCCTATCTTGAAACAGAAATCTTTCACCTCGATCATAAATGTCATTCCACGTCACCTAAGATGTTGGGAGGCATGTTGGAAGTATCCGGCTGAATGACCATGGAGACCTTGTCTATGGTCTGCCAGGCCCTGGGTCCAGGAACCGTGTCCGACTCCTTGGTAAACATATAAACTCTGTTGTGGTCCACGGCCGAGACGCTCTTAAGCTGCATCCAGCCCCCTATGGAATCCTCAGCTTCCGAGTAGCTGCGCATTAAATCTATGATCACGTCCGGGTTCATGCGGAAGATAGCCTCCCTGGATACCGTGGGAAAGGAGAGCCTTCCCTCATAGGCGTTAACCCCTCCGCAGATCTCTATGAGATGGTCAAAGAAACCGTCCCTACCAGCTATTGTCAGCTCTGATATATAGCCTAAGCCAGCGTAGCTGTGCATGACCGAGAACATCACCTTGGGCTTGGGCTTCCCCTTGGCCCGCTCCGCGGCCCTGGCGATAGCCAGGCTAATACGGTCCTTAACCTCTTGAGCCTCTTTTACGTGATCCGTGGATTTCCCCAAATCGGTAAGAGCGTCCATTAGACCGCTTATGGTTCTGGTGTCCATGGCCATGACGCTAATCCCAAGGCGCTTCAGCTCGTTTTGGTTCTCCACCTTGTCCACCGGTAAAATGGCCAGATCCGGCCGCAGCTTTAAAATTGCCTCCACGTTTATGTCACTAAAACCCCCCACCTTGGGTAGCGCGTTTACCTCCGGCGGGTAGTGGCAGAACTTGGTGACCCCCACCACCTCCGGACCCAGGCCCACGGCGAAGACCGTCTCGGTGACTGAGGGCGCCAAGGTCACTATGCGCTGAGGATGGAGGGGTATGGGTTTTGGCTTGGTGGATGCGCTTAAGGCGATATGCCCATAGATGGTGAGCGCGAGACCTACCAAAAAAATGATTGCCAGTATGATGTTTTTCGTGGGGTATCTGTGGGAAGATTGGGGGGGATCAGTATCGGGATTAGGGAGTAAAGCCTTATCCGGAGCCACTTCCCCTTGCATATCTTTGGAAGGAGAGGCAACTTTGCCGGAGGAAGGAGAGTCTGGGGGATTTACGCCGCTGGGGCCGGTGGGGGGCCTATCGGCATCGTGGGAATCTGTCATGGGAATCACTTCCAGAAGGCGAGCCAGGATAAAACCTGAAATGCCTTAGGCCAGATAATTGCCTCAAAGGGGAGAAAAAATTCCCCTCTAAAGGCCGCGGATAAACGCGGAAATTATCTTCCCGACGCTGGAGTGATACCGCTTTTATGTTTTTTATTTTTTAGAAAAGTTTGATGTTATAAATAATTTTTAAAAGCATTTACATAAGTTTAGAAAAAAAATATACAAGGGTTTAAAAGAATTTAAAAGAATTTACAAGAATTTACAAGAATTCACGAGAGTAAAAAAATTTAACCTGAGTACAAAAGCAATTTTTTGTTGATTTAAGCTTATTATTTCCGCTCCTCTTTGATTTTCTATTTCAGCTTTGTTTTTTAGCGAGCTATTTTAGTAAGCTATTTCAGAGAGCTTTTTTAACATTTTCTTCTGACGAAAATAATCTTTTGAAAGCTTGGCCCGCGGAGGGGCCCCGGGCCACAACTTCCCCAGTTTACTTGATCACAGAGCCCCTTGTCAAAAAAATTGCAAAGTCCAGGCGTTTCCACCACCTATACATACAATTATCCTAGTTTCCCGGCATTTTGCGCTGACAATTGTCAAAAAAATCTCAACAATCCCCCAAGCCCGCTGTAGAAGCCACTATCCTAATAGCCCACATCGCATGCCACTATCCTAAGCATCCCTTGAAGCCCTCTCTTAAGCCACTAAGTAGCGAGCTCCAGAATTATCCTAAAAATTGCGAGGGGCTTCTAAGTCGCCTTAGATTAAGAAAAAGGCCTGTTTATGATGT
>JAITJT010000173.1 GCA_031278795.1 Deltaproteobacteria bacterium
GGGCATGCCCATCTCCTTGGCGGTCCTCACCAGATCGTCAAGCTTGATGGCCCCGTCCAGGAGACTGTAGGCCGAGTGGACGTGAAGGTGCACAAAAGACATATTTCACCTTAAGAAAATAATGTGACCCTAGACAAGATTCCTTGAGAAATAAGTCTAGAAAGTTTTTTTTTAGATATTGGCTAAAACATTAGCTAACACTAAAATGGACTGGCCTTAGGCCAGTCGTTACTCAGTATTAAGCAAAAGAAAAGAAAAAAGGCCCCAGCGGATTGTGTGTTGCGGGGCGAAAGATATTGTCAAAAGAAGGCTTTTTGCTGGCTTTTGATTTTTTCAAAAAGGCTCGTCCAGGTAATACGGGGGTTAGCGAAATATGGGCTCATATTGGCGGTACTTTTGACGCTGATAAACAAAGCTTACCACATTATTGGCAAAAAATCAAGGCCTCAACTATATCTAGTAGTTTAAGCTGCTTCTTTCCAGGTCTTGGCATAGGAGTTTGCTCTAATTGAGCTCAAAAGAGAGTGCTCTGGGCCCTCCTTTAGCTGGGAGCCCCGTTCTAAGATAAAGCCTCTAGAAAAGAGCCTCAGCTCCATACTCTAAAGAGCCCTCCCAGGCTGTGCCCATCGGCTAGGCCGCATCTCTACGCTCTGGCGCCTGGCGTGGGAGGGCAGACGACAAAGATGTGTTAAAAACCTTAAGGCTTAAGGCGCTAGGGTGGAGGGAATTGTATACGGTGCCTGGTTTGTTTATGTGGAAGATTCTGCTACTAGTCGAGTTATCCTCTAAACTTCGTTTGAAAAGAATATTTGAGACTCGCGGCTAGGCTTGAGGAAATAATCATTGGCTGCAACTGAATGCTCTTGGCAAAGAAGAGATAAGTAGTGGAAATAAGGGAGACTAATCGCATTAATAAAGATTAACGTTTAAGATTAAGATTAAGATCGCCAAGGGAAAATTAAAGTTAAGATTTCATAAAATCAGCTGGATTTAGAAGGAGAATAATTATATATCTTCTTCTTTTTTAAACACAGCAAGAACCACTCTCCGTCCTCCTACCACCAAGGCAACTTTGTAAATATCGTTCACGGTGCCCCTAAATTTTTGAGTATACCTTCTTGCATTTATCTGTTCCAAGGTAATAGCTGCTTTTTCCACCATATTTTTTTGGAGTTTGTCCATAGAAATTATTTTATTATTTCTGCCTTTATCAGAACAGTATTTGAACTCAAAGACAAAGTGTGTTCCGTTTGGGGCTTGGTAATGTAGGTCGAGTTTTCCTCCGCTTACAGAGGCCAGAGAATCAAAATTTTGTCCTAATATAAACATAGCCGATTGAAAAAGAGTGTGATAATAACCCTCATGAGTCTCATGGATGCTATAAGCATAGCAAGCAATAAAATTTTCAAAAGATTTCTCAAGAGCGTTTGTATCAAGATTAATAAGTGAATCCACTATGTCGAGGCTGAATTGCTTGATTTGTAATGGATCTTCAAGAGATATTGTGGACAATAAGAGAGGAATAATCCCAGCTTTAACTTCCATGTTTGGAAAGTCTAGATAATATTTGTAAATACCTCTTTTTTTGTCAACATGACTTACAGTAAGGTATCCAGCCTGGAACATTAATGGAGTTGCATCTAATCTAGTTTCCAGATCAATTATGTCTGATGCTTCAGTTAAATGTTCAAATGGTTTTAATTTGTTAACATCAGTTACGCCTGACTTAATAAAAGAATCAATAAAAGTTAGGCGACTTCCGGATTGACACCAGTAATCGCCAAATCTCATATATTCGAAAGCTGACAGGATAGCCCATGGGTTTAAAAGTTTCGTTTCTCCATCCCATGAGTATCCATCATACCAGTCAAAAATTAAATCTCGTAAATCTGATATATTATTATCTTGAGGTAAATAGGATATTGATTTTAAATGCGCAAGCATTTTTGACATGTATTCTGGGAATAAAGTATCAAAGTCTTCTATGGTAAAACCACAGATACTTGTGTATTCATCTTTAAAGGTCAAATCAATGAGATTGTTTAAAGTGGAAAAAATAGATGTCTTAACAAACTTGCTAACTCCCGTGATGAAAATGAAGCCTAACAAATCTTCATTTTTTAGTAAGTCATAAAAGTCCTTCAAAGCAATTCGTATGTCATTGGCTAATTTCGTGTTTTCCAAATTTTTTACAATTGGCGCATCGTACTCATCGATCAAAATTGCCACACGCTTATTATATTTTGCGTAAAGCGTATGGTAAAGAGATGAAAAATATTCAAGCGGGATTTCTCCATCAATGGAAATGTTTTCAAAAGCAGCGATATGCTTAAGACTTTTGATTAAAGAACTCTCAACAAAATCCACGCTTCTGGATCCAATTTCATTCATACGTAAATGAATTACTGGATAAGGCTCCCAGTCGTAGTTAGAGCCGCCTATCCAAAGTCCCTTGAAGAGCTCCTTTTTTCCTTGGAGTATAGCTTTTAGGGTGCTAATTAGAAGCGACTTGCCAAAGCGGCGAGGTCTGGAGAGAAAACAGGGAGCTTTTTTTTGTAATAGTTCGTATAACAACCTAGTCTTATCGGCATAAATATAGCCATCTTTGCGTATTGTCTCAAAAGATTGGATTCCGGTGGATAATTTGGGAAGGTTTTCCATTATAGTCCGCTTTAGGGCTTCCTAGCGTTTAAGGTGTTTAGGTGTATACGAGGAAAAAAGCTGTTGATGTTTAGCGTCTCTATAAACCAGAAAGCTAAAACTAATTTTTCACAAATCATTGAGGAAAATTGCAAATATCTTTTGCTCCTAATGAAAAAATTGTAGTGCTAAGGCCAGATTCTTCAAATCTCCATCTTGGGCGGAACCAACCTCAGGTGAGTGTTGCGCCACTCCCTAAGAGCCATCTCCTGCTTTTCCCTGTTCACCACCTCCGAGCGCATGAAGGCGTCCATGAACTCGGCCGGGTGGTGGGCTTTGAGGTAGGCTGTGCGGAAGGTGACCAGCGCCAAGGACACGGCATGGGCCTTGGAGACAGTCACCGGTGCCGCCAAGGTGAGCTTTAGCCATATGCTGGAGGCCTCCCGGGCGTCATAGCCGTTGTTCATGGCCCGGGCCAAAAACCCAGGTTGAATTAAGGAGAGCTCCTCGGCCTCTCCAGAAGCTAGGCTTCTAGTTAGTATCTCAGCCTCCGGGGTTCTGTTTCCCAGGGTCTTCTCCACTATCTCCAAGACCTGTTCCCTAAATAATATGAGCCCGAAGCTCTCCTTGAGGATGGGATCTAGGTTTACGTGAAGGCTCTGGGGAAGAGCTTTCCCCTCCCTAAGCTCCACATACTCCTCGGCCAGGCCGCTGGCCCGGGAGAGGGGCGGATGGAGTCCGCAGATAATGACTAGATCTGAAAATAATATGCCCTTGAGGGGCCTTAGGATGTTTCCCACCCAGGGGCTCTCCAGATAGGGGATTCCGGAGAAGTTTCCCACGGATAAAAGATCCAGCGTGTCCTTGTCGTCTAGGGGGATCTTTTCCAAAGAGACGTATCCATTGTTTTGCCCGATGAGCCTCAGGGTGTTCTTGATGAGGGAGAGGGTCTTTTGGGGGAATATGTCGAAACGCAAGAGACCGTTCTCCTCCACGGCGTCCGCGCCGTATTGGACGGTGGTGGAGTGGCGCCTCTTGGAGCCGGAGTTGTAGTCAAGAAACAAGGGAACCGTGTCGCGTAGTAGCCTGGGGCTAGCCACCAGGCTAAAGGGATGCGAGCTGGCGGTTCTGGGGAGGTTTTCCAGAAAGAGGGCGAAGTCTATTATCTTTTTGATGACGGGTATGGACTCGGCGAAGGTCTTGATGAGGGATATCTCATCCACGGCCATCTTAAGAGAAATCCTCGCGTGGGTGGGGTGCATGCCGCAGAGCTCATCTAAGAGGGGGAGAGGCACCCCAAAGACCTGTCCCACCTCTCTTAAGAGGGTGCGTCCCTTGAGGAGGTTAAGCTTCAGGCTATGCGCCACAAAGTGGGATCCGCCATAGGTGTCCTCTATGTAGTTTATGAGCTCCTCCGCGCGCTCAAAGGGTATCTCCACGTCAATGGTGGGATAGTCCCGGGCGTAGGTGTTTAGAAAGAGCTCAAAGGAGAGTCCCCAGTGGATGGGATCCAGCTCGGTTATACCAAGTAGGTAGTTAACCAGTGAGCCCGGGGCGAAGCCCCGGCCCGGGCCAACCAGTAGCCCCTGGTCCCGGGCGTGCTTCACGTAGTCTGAAACCACCAGAAAATATAGAGAGGCCCCTGACTCCAAGATATCCGAGGTCTCCTTGCGGAGCCTGGTCTGGTAGACGGGGGCTAGATCCGGGTCCCAATTGGGGTTTTCCTCCTCATAAGCCTTCAAGGTTCTCTCCAGAGCCTCCCTACATAGCTTCAAGAAGTGGTCATCGGCCTTCATCTGGAAGTCGTCCGGACTTAGGCCCGCTAGGCCTATGTCCGGACGGGGAACGGCAAAGAGCCTCTTTTCCGGAAAATCCACCTGGCACATGGAGGCGATGTCCAGGGTGTTGGAGAGGGCCTCGGTGTGGTTAGCGAAATCCAGACGCATCTCCACCGGCCCCTTGAAATAAAACTCACCCTCTAAGCTAAGATCGCGGCTCTTCTCAAAATCCAAGGGCTTACGGGTGCGGATGCACTCCAGCACCTTGTAGGCGCTGTGATCTTCACGGTTGAGGTACCTGGCCTCAGAGGCTATAACCGTGGGTATTCCCAGCATGGAGGAAATGGCACAGAGGGCATCGTTAATCTCACCTTGACCGGGAAGGTTGTTGCCCTGGAGCTCCAGGTAAAAGCGCCCAGGAAAGGTCTTCATATAAATCTTGGCCTTCTCCACGGCCAATTCCATCTCGCCCATGGCGAGAAGCTTGGGTATCTCACCCCCCACCCCGGAGGATAGGGCAATCAATCCCTCACCTAATTCCTTCAAAAGAGAAAGATCCACCCTGGGGTGGTGGAAGAATCCCTCCATATTGGCCCTCGCCGTGAGGCGGGTAAGGTTTCGGTAACCAGCTAAATCCTTGGCCAAAAGCACCATGGTGCCCGGCTCCTCAGAGGCTAGGTGCGTGCGCACGTCCACCTGGGCCACATAGGCCTCCACGCCCAATATGGGCTTAATCCCGGCCTTGACCGCCTCCCTATAGAACTTCCAGATGCCAAACATCTGGCCCAGATCCGTTAGGGCCACCGCCGGCATGTTAAACTCCACGGTCCTTTTAACCAGCTCCCGGATACCAATGGTCCCTCTAAGGAAGCTATAGGCTGACCTAACATGGAGGTGCGCGAAGCTCATGTTTGTCCGTCCCGTGCCCTCTGTTGACCACTATCCTCAAGGATTAGGCCGCGAGGGTTTTTACTTTGCCCCGCCTCTTTGAGGCGGGGCAATCTTAACCAACATTAACCTTAATACAACCTCTAAGTATCTGGCCTTTCAGTTTCTAGCCTTTCAGTTTCTAGCCTTTCAGTTTCTAGCCTTTCCGTATCTAGCCTTTAAATTGCTAGCCTTTCAGTAATTAGCCTTGCCGCGGCTAGCTTGCCTTTAGCCTATTTTCACCTTGAGTTTAACTCTTGGTTTTTAGCATCAAGCTATCAGAACATGGTCTCCGGACGGTAGTTGGGCGGCTCTGAGGTTATGGAGATGTCGTGCACGTGCCCCTCCTTGAGTCCGGCCCGGGTTATGCGGAGGAACTTGGCCTTTTCTTTTAGCTCAAGGAGGGTTCTGGCGCCCACGTAGCCCATGCCGGCCCTGAGGCCGCCGGTCAGCTGGAAGAGGGTGTCCGAGAGGGGGCCACGGGAGGGAACCCTTCCCAGGATGCCTTCCGGGATTAGCTTGGAGGAGCCCATGGCGGCCGACTGGCCGTAGCGGTCGGCCGAGCCCTCGCGCATGGCCTCTATGGAGCCCATGCCGCGGTAGACCTTGTAGGTTCTTCCCTGAAAGAGAGTGGTCTCACCTGGGCTCTCCTCGGTACCAGCCAGGAGCGCGCCCAGCATGACGGTGGAGGCTCCACCGGCCAGGGCCTTCACTATGTCTCCGGAGTACTGGATGCCGCCGTCGGCTATGAGAGGGACGTCATTGTCCTTGGCTACTTTTGTGCAGTTGAAGATAGCTGACATCTGAGGGACGCCAATCCCCGCTATGACCCGGGTGGTGCAGATGGAGCCGGGCCCCACCCCTATCTTAACGGCATCGGCTCCGGCGTCAATGAGAGCCTTGACGCCGTCGGCCGTGGCCACGTTACCGGCCACCACGTCCACCTTGTAGAGCTTTTTTAGCTTTTTCACTATGTCCAGGACGTTCTTGGAGTGGCCGTGGGCCGAGTCCACGGCTATCATGTCCACCTCGGCCGCCACCAAGAGCTCGGCCCGGGCCAGGCCCTCGTCTCCCACGCCCACGGCCGCTCCCACCCTTAGCCTTCCCAGCTCGTCCTTGGAGGCCAGGGGGTACTGGTCGTTCTTCTCTATGTCCTTGAAGGTGTAGAGTCCCTTGAGGATGAAGTCGTCATCCACCACCAAAAGCTTCTCCTTGCGGTTCTCATGGAGCTTCTTCTTGGCGGCCTCCAGGGAGATGTTGGGCTCCCTCACGGTCACCAGGTTCTCCTTGGTGGTCATGATCTCCTCCACCCGGGTGCCGTACTCGTTCTCCTTGAGGAAGCGCAGGTCCCTATTGGTGACTATACCCACCAGGTGCCTGTCCTGGGGGCTTATGACCACGGGCACGCCGGATATCTTGTACTTCTTCATGATATCCAGAACCTCCCGCACCGTGTTGTGGGGAAAGACCACCTCCGGGTTCTTGATCATGCCGTTTTCGCTCTTCTTAACCATCTCCACCTCCTCGGCTTGGTACTTGGGTGGAAGGTTGCGGTGGATGATGCCTATGCCTCCATGCCTGGCCATGACTATGGCCGTGGCCGAGAGAGTGACCGTGTCCATGGCCGCTGAGACTATGGGAATATTTAGCTTGATGTTGCGGGAGACCCGGGCCGAGATGTCCGCCTCCGACGGCAGCATGTCCGAGTAACCAGGTTCCAAGAGGAGATCGTCGAAGGTTAGCCCTTCAGGGTAGATGGGAGCAGGCATCGTCTTACCTCGAAAAGATTATGGATGAGAGAGTGGTGTTGGGCTGTTTAGGCCCGCCCGGGGGGATTGAGAGTCTATTTAGATTAAAGATTGTGTGTACTAATTAGCTTTTTTTTCTTCTTTGAATAAAAGCCGCTTTGGCCTTAGGTGGGTCACATTGACTTAGCTAGATAGCTAGAAACATTGAGATGGTTGGGTGGGGGGGGAACCCCCCCTATGATTTCTATTATCTAAGCTCTTGGCGTCTTTGTGAAGGGAGGGGCCTAGGAAGGCCCCTCCCGACTCAAAGCATGTTTTTAGAACTCCAAAGGGATTTCCCCGATGTTTAAGAGGAAGAGCCCCTCCAGGAGTCCGTTGTCGCTCACCAGGAGTGAGCTTTGTTTGAAGTGGGAGAGGATAACGAGCACCATC
>JAITJT010000185.1 GCA_031278795.1 Deltaproteobacteria bacterium
AATGGAAAGGCAAAAAAAAGACAAAGGCAAAAATATGTAAAACTTAAAAAAGACGAAAAAAATAAAAAGCCGAATGAAAAACATGAAGAGCAAAAAATAGAGAGGAAAAATATAGGAAACTCCAATTTATTCGATAAGCGATGTTTAGCCAGCCGCTTTGTTTTATTCTAGAGCGCCCCCCAAAAAAGTTAAGCCAAGGGCTTTTAGAGCATCAAGAACTGAGCCGAAACAGGGCCAAAAACCGCAATTTTCTCGAACTTCAGGTCCAATGGCTCTATAATAGTGGCACCACAAGCAAAAAATGCTTGAAAAGCCACATAAATAAAGGCATGGAAAAACAAAGCCCAAAATTTTCAAGGTGAAAACATGAGCCAGGATCAAAGATTAGTAATTGGACTTAACGGAAGCCCTAGAAAGGGCTGGAACACGGACATGCTGGTGACGGAGGCCCTCCGGGGGGCAGCCGAGGAGGGGGCCCAGACCAAGGCCTTTGACCTCTACCAGCTATATTTTAAAGGCTGCTGCAGCTGCTTCTCCTGCAAAACCAAGAGCGGCTACCTTGGTGGGGTCTGCGCCTTAAAAGATGAGCTCTCCCCCATCCTGGAGCTCTTGAGGAAGGCCACGGGATTGGTGCTGGGCTCCCCCATCTACCTCTGGAACGTGACGGGCGCGGTGAGAAACTTCATCGAGCGCTACGGCTTCATAAACTTGGAGTATAACCCGGAGTCTCCCTCCATCCTTTTGAGCGGTCCGGGGGTGGGCCTCATCTACACCATGGGCGTGCCTGAAAGCGCCCTGAAAAACATTGGGGCGGACTTTGTGTTCAGCGCGCTCAAGAAGCTCTTCCTGGATAGAATCAAGTCCCCAGTGGTGGAGGAGCTCTACGCCTGCGACACCAAGCAGTTCACTGATTACGGCAGGTATCAGGCCCCGGCCTTCGATCCTATCCACAAAAAGAAGTTCCACGAGGAGGACTTCCCCAAGAGGCTCCAGAGGGCCCTGGAGATAGGAAGGGCCCTGGGGAAGGTGACCGAGTTGCCTAAGTTCCGGGATTATCCTCAGAAGTGATGGTGAGAGAGTTGGATGCTTAAGGGCCCACCCCCAAAGGGGTGGGCCCTTGCCTTTTCTAGGGAATGTATTAGCTACCCCTCCTTTCCAAAAGGGCGTAGAAGAAGCCGTCCGTCCCGTGCCTGTGGGGTAGGAACCTCAGCATGCCGTAGGCGAAGTTGGCATCTGAGAGTGAGGGAGGAAAGTCATTAACTAGCGTGAAATCACCGGACTCCTCTATGAAGTCCATAACCACCTGCGGGCCCTCCTCGTGGGTGACGGTGCAGACCGAGTAGATGAGCCGCCCGCCTGGAACCAGGGCCCGGGCCGCCGAGTTAAGGAGACTCCTCTGGAGGGAGGCCAGGGTGGAGATGTCCTCTTCCCTCTTCTTCCACTTGACGTCCGGTCTCCTCCTTATTACCCCTAGGCCCGTGCAGGGAGGGTCCAAATAGATTAGATCGAAGGAGGGGCTAAACTTTTCTATGAGGGCGTCTCCTACCTTTGTGTCAATTTGCCCCTCCAGCTTGAGTCTGGTGGCCTCCTCTTTGGTGCGGGAGAGCTTCTTGTCGTTTATGTCCATGGCCAGGACATAGGACTCGGGATTTAGGGATTTGAAGGAAAGGCTCTTTCCTCCCAAGCCCGCGCAGACGTCCAGGAAGCGCGTGGCCGAGCCGTAGAGGAGTCCGGCCACCTGGGAGGCCTCGTCTTGGATGCTGAAATAGCCCTCGTGATAGCCGGGCCAGGTGTCGGGATGACCGGTGAAGCCCTCCGGGGCGAGCCCCCAGGGCGAGTATTTGGTGGGATTGGTCTTAAAGGGAAGGAGCTCCATAAGCTCCTCTCGGGTGATGAGCTGGGTGTTGACCCTCAAGGTAGGCGGAACCGAGGCGTTTCCGGCCACCAAAAAGGATCTGGTCTCCTGGAAGCCCCACTCGTCTAGGAGCTTGTCCACCAGCCATTGGGGATAGCTGTAGAATACCGAGAGCCTTCTGGCTATGGGGGTTTGAGCCCCATCCTCCTCCACGGGCCAGTAAGGCCCTTCTTCCTTATCCGCGATGAAGGATCTTAATATGGCGTTAACCAGGCCCTCCCTGCCCGGGGCGAACTTTTTGGCGAGCTCGGCTGTTTCATTCACCACCGCGTGGTTGGCCAGACGGTCGAAGAAGAGCAGCTGGGAAAGCCCCAGGCGCAGTATGATGCGCACCAGGGACGGCGTGCCCGAGGGCTGGGAGAGCTTACGATCCAAAAGAAAGTCCAGCCTGGACTGGTGCCTGAGGCAGTTGTAGACCAGAGCCGAGGCCAGGGCCCTGTCCCTCTGGGAGAGCATCACCCCGTCGCGGTTGAGGACGTCCTCCGGAGCCGCCCCCTCCTGGGTGGCCCGCAAGACCGCGAGCGCTACCCTCCTGGGATTGTTGGAGAGGCTACCGCCCCGGGCTCTGTAAGCGTCACGCATGAATTATTCCTTGGAAAAAATGTACCCCTGGAAAAATATGGAAAAACCAAGGGGTATTCCAATTATCAAGGCCAAGGGGCTGGGAAAATCCACCCTAGAACCCCAAAAAAGAGGTAAATTCCTTAGCCAACTTGCCGATAAAGTCTAGGGAAGGATTTTAGCCACCATCCCCTATGGCTCTCTCCACTGGCATTCCCTTCCAAAAGCTAGAGGAAAGAAGGCTAAGAAAACAAAACTTTATCACTTTCAGCTATGAAAATGAAGCGAAGCCTTAGCCCTCATGAAGGTACGCTTTCGCGGCATAATGCTAAATCGCCTTTAAAGAGAGCTAACTAAGACTAAAATTCAACATATAGGGCACTTTATTGCCCACTTTATCAAGAAAATGAGATCTTTTCCCAAATTCTTTAAAAAACCGTTTAACTTTTTTAGGGAGCTGACGATAAGAAAACAAAGCCCACAAGATCTCCTAGAGAGGGGCTCTTGGATCTTAGAGGGAACTTATCCCGAAAACAGGGCTTCAACGCGTTGACAACCCAGCGTCAGATTTAATCAGGCGCGTTTGTTTTCCATACGCCTGCCGGAGGCGCCTGGGAGGCAGATATCACTCTCATTCTTCGGAGGGAAACAATGGCCCAATTCAATTCATTGGACAAAATAGGCCTAAGCATTGACCAGGTCTCTCAAATGACCGGGGTCAAAAAAACCACCCTCAGATACTGGGAAAAAGAATTTTCCGATTATTTAAAGCCAGAACGAACCGATACGAAACGCCGCCAGTACTCACTGGAGGAAGTAGAGAAAGTCGCGGTTTTAAAGCAGCTCATCGAGGAGGAAAAATACAAATCCGCTGGGGTACGCCTCAAGCTGGGACTGGGCAATAACCTCACGCAGACAGCTGGCCTTCAAAGGCCGCTGCCCACTGAAAAAGCCCTACCGGACGGATGAGTTCTCGAATTTCCAGTATTTAGTCTGCATCAACCAATTCATGTTGATTCAGCCATGGAGGGCCCGGATGCGCCATGGAAGGCTTATCACAAAAAAAGAGGAACTGCGGTTCCTCTTTTTTTTTGGCCTTTTGGCCTTTTGGCTTTTTG
>JAITJT010000251.1 GCA_031278795.1 Deltaproteobacteria bacterium
AGTGCACTCTTGGTATCATCAAGCCCAAAAAAACTTGCCTTCACAAAGGGTATTCCAAAGCGCTCTTCCATGGATCTTGCCAGATACATCATGGAACCTGCACACTGAACGACATTTAAAGCGGCATTAGTGGATCTTCTTAATATTTCATAGGAAGAATCTCCCGTGAAGGTGGAGACAATGGGTATGCCCAGTTCCCTGAAATAGTTTTTAATTATCCACATCTCGCCTGCCAGGTTGTAATCGCCAAGGATGTTTATGCCCTTAGGATTATTTGATACTGTTGCGTCTTTGGAAATAACGTCCATTATGGCTTCACATGCCAGACGGTAGCCCATGGCCTTGTGTCCGGCAAAACCCGGTGCCTTCACATTTATAACCCTAATGCCGTATTCCCTCTCAGCCTCCCGACACACGGAGTCAACATCGTCTCCTATCACACCAACCAGGCAGGTGGAATATATAAAGATAAGCGGAGGATGGTACTTTTCGCATATCTCAAAGACGCTTCTCCTAAGCTTTCCGATTCCTCCAAAAACGACGTCCTTCTCTTCTAGATCAGTTGAAAAGCTTTGACGGTAAAGTTCTGATCCGCTAGATAAGCTCCCCCTAATATCCCAGGTGTAAGAGGCGCAGCCAATGGGCCCATGCACCAGATGAAAGGCATCCGTTATGGGGTTTAGCACAACCCTCGCCCCGCAAAAGACGCAGGCCCTCTGGCTAACTGCACCGGAGAGGGAATTTTTGCCGCACTCCACTGTTTTATTATTGCGAGCCCCATCACCTTTGAAGGCTATGGATGCCTCGCGCTCTTTTAAGATCTTTTCCATAAAATATCTCTTAAACAAAAAATCCAAAAAAATTTGGTGATATACCCAGCTAAAACTTATCGCTAAATCTTAACGCTAAAACTTAAGGCTAAAACTAAATGCTAAAACTAAATACTGAAACTTAACGTTGAAACATAAGGTTGAAACATAAAGTCGAAACATAAATTGTGTGAGACTTTTCCTTGTCATGAAAGCTTTTTTATAAATGGCCTTTGGAAAAAAGTGGATTATTTTCCTACAAACAATTTATTTGTTCCCAAAATCCTTAAAAATCCCTACAGACAAAGAATCAAAAATCTAAAAAAAAATTTGGCGATATGCCCCGCTGAAATATAACACTGATACTTAAAGCTTAAACTTAACGCTGAAACATAACACTGAAATATAACACTGATACTTAAAGCTTAAACTTAACGCTGAAACTTAAATTGTGCGGGGCATTACCTTGTGAAAACTAGCTTTTAAAAAAGGGCTTTAAAAAAAAGGTGATTATTTTCCTACAAACAATTTATTTCTTCCCAAAATCCCTAAAAATCGCTACAGACAAAGAATCAAAAAAATCAAAAAAATAAATAAATAATCTAATTAAAAAAAATCAATAAAAACTAAGAATCTTAAAACTAAGAATCTTAAAACTAAGAATCTTAAAACCAAGAATCTTAAAACTAAGAATCTTAAAACTAAGAATCTTAAAACTAAGAATCTTAAAACTAAGAATCTTAAAAGCAAGAATCTTAAAACCAAGAACCTTAAAATCTATAGAGCATAAATTCTAAAACCATAAACTCTAAAAACCGGAAACTCTAAAAGACTCTTTCCTACATCACAACTTCCAGATCCTCATCTTTGCAGTCGCGATCTTGGCGGTCCATTATGGCATCGGCTATGCGCTCGGCAAGAAGGATGCCGCCCTGGTAGCCAATAAGTGGATGATAGCTGTGGCCGTAGCGATCGAGGATGGGAAATCCTGCTCTTACAAATGGAATGTCTTCGGCCTTGGCAATCTGTTTTCCGTAGGAGGTTCCAATCAGGATGTCAACGCCATCATTTTTTATCCACTGGTGGAGATCGAAAAGGTCGGCTGCTGCTTTTACCTTGGTGCCTTCTTTGGCGGAATGAGCATCTAGAATTTGATTGACGGCCGTTACGAAGGCCTCTCCCGGGGTTCCGGTTATTATGTATTTGGGTCTCATGCCAAGCTCTAAAACCAAGGATGTTATGCCAATAACAGTGTCAGGGTCGCCAAATATTGCGCACTTCTTTTCGTAGTAGTAGGGATTGGCATCCAGCATAAGATCCAATAGCCTTCCCCTTTCCTCTTCCAACTCTTTTGGAACATCTTGCCCGGATAGCACGGAGAGGGTCATTAAAAAGTTGTCGGTGCCGCTTATGCCAAAGGGAAGCGGGATGACAGAGCTTTCCACGTTGCATTTGCTCTTTAAAACAAGGGCCGGTTCTGTGGAGGAAAATTGGCCCATGGCAAGGGCCTGGCGCACACCGCCCAGGGCCTGGATCTCTTCTATGGTGGTGCCGCCATCCGGGAACATCTCGTATACTCCGGTCATGGGGGAGTCCATAACACCCGTTTGATCTGGAAGCATTATGTAGGTAAGTCCCATGAGAGTGAGGAGGCGTTTTAGTTCCCTGATGTCACCTGGATTTACAAAACCAGGAAAGACTCCTATTTTGTCGGTCTTGGGTGCGCGCTTGTCTGCCAGATAGCGGATAAAACCCGCTACCATATTGGCAAAGCCGTTTATGTGGGAGCCCACGTAGCTGGGGGTGTTGCAGTGGACCACCTGCTTGTCGTCTGGTATTTCAAGCTCCATTATGTAGGCGTTTAAATCGTCGCCAATGGTTTCTGAGAGGCAGGTGGTGTGAACCGCTATTATGTCGGGGTTATATACATCGAAGATGTTTTTGACCGAGGTTTTAAGGTTGGATCCTCCCCCGAAGACGGATGCACCTTCTGTGAAGGAACTGGAAGAGGCAATGGCCGGCTCCTTGAAGTGCCTGGTCAAAAATGTCCTGTGATAGGATACGCATCCCTGTGAGCCGTGGCTGTGGGGCATACACCTTCTAACGCCAAGGGCAGCGTAGAGGGCACCCACCGGCTGGCAGGTCTTGCAGGGATTAATACGGAGCGCTTTGCGCTCCGTTATTTCTTTGGGTGTCTGATCAAGCATCTTCTTCGGTCCTTTCTGATGATTCCAAGTCTTTCACTTCCACCGGGATCTTCCAGGGCGGTGTTATGAGTTTCCAGGCCGGGGCGTAGAGACCCATGGTTAGATCGCGCCCGAATATGACTGCCCCGCGGTATCCCGAGTAGGGACCGCTGTAGTCGTAGGAGTGCAGCTGCCGAGAGAGTACCCCGCCCTTCTGGATAACGTATTTGTCCTTTATCCCTGAAAAGAAGATGTCCGGCTTCAAGATCTTTATAAACTCCTCGGTTTCGAAGTGGTTGAGGTCGTCTACCACAAAGGTACCGTCTGGCATGTCCTTCATGAGCCCTATGTAGTCTTCTAAAGGTATTCTTGCCTTAAGCTCCTCGTAGCGCTCTGGAGTCAAAAACATCCTGTAGCGCATGTCCTTGTCCATTGTGAGGTTTTCAATATTTTTGCTGTCAGCGTCTTCCTTGATGGTGGGAATAACCTCCCTTCCCTCGTAGTCGTCGCGGTGGGCAAACTCGTAGCCAGCCAGGATGGTTTCAACGCCAAGGTCGCGTAAGAGTGCTTGATAGTGGTGGGAGCGGCTGCCACCTACAAATATGGCTGCTGTGCGGCCCTTGAGTCTTTCCTTGAAATAATCCATATCAACTCTGACGGCCTCGTTTTCTTCTAAAATTACCTCCTCAGTACGCTGTTTCAGTTCTTCGTCTCCGAAAAACTCGGCAATGTCTCTTAGGGTCTGATTGGTTGCCTTTATGCCGATAAAGTTTACCTTGAGCCAGTTGATGCCAAAGGCGTCCTTCATCATCTCGGCAACATAGTTTATGGAACGGTGGCACTGTACCAAGTTGAGATCCGCAGTGTGGGAGTTCTGGATATCCGCTATGGCGCCGTCACCTGTCATTACGGCTATTACGTTGTAGCCGATCTTTTTCAAGATACGCTCCGTCTCCCAGCCGTCTCCTCCTATGTTGTATTCACCAAGGAGGTTGATGCGGTATTTTCCGGGCCTGATAGTGTCGTCCGTTCCGATAATGCGCTTCATGAGCCCGTTGTTGGCTATATGGTGCCCGGCGCTTTGGCTTACTCCCTTGTATCCCTCGCAGGAAAATGCAACGCAGGTAATCCCGAACTCCTTTTCAGCCCAGGCCGCAACCGCGTGGATGTCATCACCAATTAATCCCACCGGGCAGGTGGAGCAGATCATGATACGCTTGGGGTGGAAGATTTCATTGGCCTCAGTTAGGGCTTCTCTTAGCTTCTTGTCACCGCCGAATACGATGTCAGGCTCCTGCATGTCAGTTGAAAAGCAGTACTGGATGTAGTTTTCGCCGTTTTCATTGCATTTTGCCTTGTTGCGTCTCGTTCCCCACGAATAGAAGCCGCAGCCAATGGGTCCGTGGGTAAGTACAATACTATCCTTGAGAGGCCCAAGCACAACTCCCTTGCATCCTGCGTAGCAGCAGCCGCGGTTGGTCATTATCCCAGGGATGGCCCTGGTATTGGCGGCTATTACCTGCTCTTCTTGGTTGTTTATCTCTATTATGTGGTCCTTGCGGCTCTTGAAGACCTTGGCATTGTATTTTGAAAGTATTTCCGATTTGGCGTCCATAACTACACCCCGCACCTTTCATTTAGCCTCACGCTGTAGGTATCTTCCAGGGGGAGTATGAATATCTTTCCGTCTCCCGGGTGTCCTGTGGAGTTTACGGCGATTATGACGTCGATTGCGTCACTTACGCGCTCGTCATCCACTGCTATGTTAAAGAGCCGCTTGGGTATGAGCCTTGAAGCCTCGGTCATGGATTCACCAGCGGATGTCAGAGGAAGTTCCCCGGACTCCATTATCAGCTTGAGTACCCCTGGATCCATGAGCTTTTTACCTCTTCCGAGGCAGGGTACACAGGTGAATCCCGGAAATCCCGCCGCAGCCAGGGCGTTTTTTGTCTGCCCAACCTTGTTGGAGCGTACTATGGCCATTAATTCCTTCATCCTACAAACCTTCCTTCCCCGTGCTTATGGTCCATGCCTTTTCCACGGGAAGCACAAAGACGCGCCCGTCCCCGAAGTGTCCCTCTCCCGTCCTTGCCGTTCGCATGATGAGGTTCACTATGTCATCTCTGTCGTTTTCGTTTGCCACTATGAGAAGCATCTGCTTGGGCAGCTCGTCGTAGTGGACGTCGTTTAAGACTATGCCCTTCTGTTTTCCGCGGCCGTAGACGTCCACCTTGGT
>JAITJT010000138.1 GCA_031278795.1 Deltaproteobacteria bacterium
CCTCCAGACTCTCGGAGATACTTTTTGTGGTCAAAGACGCTAAAAAAGCGCGACTTCCCACGGGACTGTTCATCATCCCGGTTAATATAGCTTTTTGGCGCCTTCCACACAGATGCTAGTTTCTAGGGCTATCTGGGAGAGGTGCCGTAAAAGCAGCTTAGGACAGTAACTCATAATTATTGTTTTGTCAAGCATTTTTTGGGGAGATTTTTAAGTCTTTTTAGCTGGTCTAAGAGGCTAAGAACTTGGAGGCTTGGAGGCAAAGAGGCTTAGAGGCTGGAAAATTGGAGGCTGGGAAAGGCTTTAAGAAGCTTTTGAACATAAAAAGCTTTAATTTAGCTATATATAGTCACATATAAGCCTAAAATAAAAAATATATACCGTATATAGTGGATATTATGGGATAAAGGACCAAGCGTGGCTGAGAGGATAGTCTATAAAAAAAGGAAGATGAGGCCCCTCTTCAAGAATCATGAGCTTGGAAGCTAAGGCCTAATATTTTGGGCCTAATATCTTGGGCCTACTATCTTGGGCATGGTATATCGGGCCTGGAATCTTGGGCCTGGAATCTCATCCTTATTATTTGGTGGTGAAGAGATAGCAATCCTCCAGCTCAGGGTCGCCCATCATGACGCCACCACCGGTGCCTGCCAAGCTTATATTTTCCCCCTTGGCGAGTTTCACCAGATCCTTTTCTTGACCCCCACTAAAATGGCAGCCAACAATCCCCAGCATGTTGTTGGTCTCAAGAGTAACCACTGGGTTACCGTCAAAGTCGGCCATGATGCTTTGAATTTTGCCGGTTATCAATATGGCCTTACCCTTATATTTCTGATCCCCGGCCAGTTGATTTTTGTTGTAAACATCATAGAGATCTACGGCTGCTATCTCAATCCAGCTGAAGTCGGCGCCGTCAATCTTCCCTGTATATGTGACTCCCGGGGCCGCGGGATCCTCCTCTCCTGAAGCTAGCTGGGCCTTGTCCTTGACTTGATCAAATTTTGCCCAAGGGAGAGAGTTTCCCGAAACAGCCTTCTCCTCAAACTGGGAAAGAGCTGGGAGCGCGGAAAAGAGCATGCTAATAAGGCCAAGGCTTATACATATAGCTAACTTTTGTATGTTCAACATTTTCATTTCCTTTCAGGGTCGGCTTTTTAAGTTCTACAAGGGAGGTTTTTGGTATTTTTTTTTGTTTTTTATGATTTAGGCCTTGTAATTTAAGCGCTTATCTTATGAATGCTACATAACCTATACCACACACAGCTTCCAAGAAGAACATAGCCAAAGGCACGTATGCATTAAGGCCCACATAAAAATAAAGCCCCGTCAAAGGCCTCTTTAGCCGGGGATTGAAAATTAGAATCTTCTGTTTAAAAAAAAGAAAGCGTTCTGGAGCCCACAATCGGAATCGAACCGATGACCTCATCCTTACCAAGGATGTGCTCTACCGACTGAGCTATGTGGGCAAATAAATGAGCAACTCTTACTAATAGTAGAGAGCTTTAACATGTCCAAGAGGCTTATAGCTGTAATGTTATAACAAAAAAGATGGAGCGGGAAACGGGGCTCGAACCCGCGACCCTCAGCTTGGAAGGCTGACGCTCTAGCCAACTGAGCTATTCCCGCTCATGGAAAAAATACAGCTAAAAATTACAAGTCTATGGTGGAGGGAGGAGGGTTCGAACCTCCGTAGGCGTTTGCCGGCAGATTTACAGTCTGCTCCCTTTAACCACTCGGGCATCCCTCCAAATCAAAAAAAAGACCTTTAAGCCAAGGTGGGTGCCGGCCCATCGGGTGGCGCTTCCCCATCTGACTGGTAAAGAGGGATTTTAGCCTCAGAGGCGGCAATCTGTCAACAAAAAATCCCCTAGGCGGCCACTTGGGTTCATTTTGGCCCTTGCAGCGGGCCTAAAATGACAAATGAGTGCCCTTGGCTAGCAAACAAGGCCCTTGTTCTTATGGGATGTTTTTGGGGCCTTTCAAGGGCACTAGGGTGTGTCTAAGGAAACTTAGGGGTGTTTGGCGGCCTTTTTAGGCCTTTGTTTAGATATTTATAGGGAAAACAGACACTCTTTAAAAAGTCCCTATTCTATAAGGAAAGCCGCGACCCTTTAAGAAAAGCCCCTATTGTTTAAGGAAATCCACGACCATTTAAGAAAAGTGCCTATTGTTTAAGGAAAATCTCAAGCCTTTAAAAAAAGCCCCCATTGTTTAAGGAAAGCCAGAGCGCCTTGGCACTTCTCCAAGAGGCTTTTGGCCATAAAATGGCTGCGATTTTTTTACTACTATTTTGGGTATCTTTGGGGTCATTTTTTAGGCTTTTGCTTTGCCAGGACTAAGGAAACAGAGAGGGGCTATCTTGAAAAAAGTCCAGGCTCCAAGCCTTTCCAATATGCTATAATACTCATTTACCAAATTGAGATGATGAATATCAAAAAAGATGCCCACTAGGTTAACACTCCCAAGAAGCCTCCAGCCTCCCCGGCCCAAGGGGCGGGCCATGGGCATGATTATAATCTTCTGCCTGGCCCTGGTCGCGCTCGCGCTGGGGCTGTGGCGCGCCCTGGGCGCGCTCGCGCTTAATAACCCGGTCTTCTCCTTGGGGCTGGTGGACAGTTTCGGACTCGCTATGATCTTGGGAGGCCTCTACTGGGGGGTGGTGGCCAACCCGGACACGGTCATCTTGGAGCCGCTTCTGGCCATAAACCTCTTCTGCGGGGCCTTGGTCTTCATCCTCTTCTTTTTTATCATGCCAGATAATATTGGAGAGGCTAAGCTCACCGGCTGGAAGCTCTTCCTCATCCCTCTTTTACTCTTCCCAGGCTTCTTCTTCTGGGCCTCTAGCCCGCCTTTTCTGTGCGCGCTCTGTTTCCCGGAGGAGAAAGGCACCGGAAGGGGACTCTTCACGGTGGTGGCCCTGGTCTTTTTCTCCCTGGCCGCGGGTCTCTTTGGAAGCGGCATCTGGGAGAGGCACTCTCCCCTTAGCCACAGATACATTGGCGACATCTCCATATTCCTCTCCGTAGCCTTGGGGCTCTGGCTCTGGATGAGACGCCCCCCCAGGGACACGGAAGAGATGCCCCTGCGCTTCTTTCCGGTTAAATCCTTGGGCTACTGGACGGGTGACAAGATCTACGGCCAAGAGCTCCTGGTCTACAGCCGCGTGAAACGCACCCTCACCCCCAGCTCCTTCATCGGCTCGGTTGCCGCAGGCGGCCTGGTGCAGCTCTCCCTGGGCACCAAGCTGCCCTGGAAGGAGACCTACGCCTGCGAGCCTGTTATCCTGGTACTTGTCACCCTGGGTCTGGGGGCCCTCCTGTGGGGACCCTTAATCGCCAGCTTCACACCCCCCATGACCACCCTGGCCTTAAACAGCCTGGTACTCTCCTTTTTTCTACTTGGCCCTTTAAAGCCAGATGGAAATCTAAGCTATGAGCTGACCCTAAGCCTCGCGCCGCTTCTGTGCGCCGGGGCCCTGGTTCCCCTCTATCTAAGGGTGGGGGTCTCCAGACACGACTTCCTGCCCTACTCCTTGGGAAAGATGGACATCTTCTTGGTTTCCGGCTTTTTCTTAGGGGGAAGCCTAAGCTTCCTCTACACCGCCAAACCCATCTTCCACCTGGCTACAACCACAATCCTAGGCATCCTGGCCCTGGCCTCGGCCGCCCTGGCGGCCGGGCCTTCTTTGTCCTGGACAGTACCCCTCATCTTGACCGCGGGTATTGGGCTTCTGTATTACACACTCTAAAATTTAGGAAGAGCCCCGCCTAAGGCGGGGCCTATGATCCGGTTTTCACGGAAGTAGCTTTTAATAAGGCAGTTAATGTAACAGTACTAGGACAGCTAAGATAAAACTTAAGCGTGTAAGCTCTTATGAATTTAGCATGAGGGGCGTAGATGGCGGTGATTAGCATGTGATTAGGCGATTGATTTGGGAAATTATTGGAAGCTAGTATGTAGAAGCTTTATGTATTGTTATGGATGTTTCTAGGCCATAGATAAAAACAAGTCTCCAAAGGAAAGGCCAATTATTGTTTTTTGGAAAAAATCCCAAGCTGCTATAATTGGCGCTCCCGGGGAGAGAGCCCTTGAGCCTCCACCCCAAAACGGCCCCTAAAGAGGCCCTTGCCCCGGAAAGCTCACTACTTACGGCCTAAAGAGAGGCCTCCTCATCCCCACCATCCCACACAAGCCCCTTAAACCAGAGGGAAAGAAGATTCCATGAGCGAAAAAGACAAAAAGGACAAAAAGACCGAGCACCTAAACACCTTCGAGGAGGATCTGAAGACCCTCAAGCAACTGGTGCACTCCTTAGAGACCCAGACCCTGGACCTAGACGAGGCTATCCGCACCTTCGAGAAGGGCATCAACCTCAGCCGCAAGCTCTCGGAGAGATTGAGCCTGGCTGAGAGTAAACTGGAGCAGCTGAGCCGGGGCCCGGATCAAAGACCCAAGATAGGATCCCTCACGGACTTCTTCGACCCCTCCATCCTTCCCTTCAAGGGCCCCAAGAACCCCACCAGGACCAAAGAGGAGAACGCCCCGTACTTTCCCGACATAGAGGAGCTGACGGATGACGACGGCGACGAGGAAGAGGACGACGACGAGTACGATAGCGACCCGGAGGATATGCCCGGCTTCAACTCGGACTTCTTCACCAACGCCAAGCCCGAAAACAACTCAACGGACGATGACGACGAGGATGAAGATGAGGAGGAGGACGAGGACGAGGAAGATGAGGATGATGAGGATGATGAGGATGAGGATGATGAGGACGAGGATGACGACGAGGACGACTACGATGAGGAAGATTAAAAGGTCTTGGTTCCTCCCATGAGCGTAAAGTCTCTCTCCCCTTTTGAGTCCTGGAAAGATAGATGGGTGGTTCAAGTGGAGAGTGCGCTCTTATCCAAGCTAAATAGCCTAAAAGACGCGTCTCCCAGTGATTCCCAGAGACTGATACTAGCTATGGAGCACACCTTGGCCTCAGGCGGGAAGCGCCTGAGGCCGCTATTGTGCCTAAGCGCCGCCAGGGCCGCTGGTGGGGAGGAAGAAGGCGCCCTACCGGGCGCTTTGGCTGTGGAGCTAATACATACCTACTCCCTCATCCATGATGACCTACCTGCCTTGGACAACGACCCGCTACGTAGGGGAAAGGCCTCCTGCCACCTGGCCTTTGACGAGGCCACGGCCATCCTGGCCGGAGACGCCTTCCAGGCCCTGGCCTTTGAGATACTTGCGGAGGCTGTGCCGGATCATCCTAAAAGGGCGCTAAGTGCTGTTAAAATCTTAGCTAAGGCCGTAGGGCCTTTGGGAATGGTTGGCGGTCAAGTCCTGGATCTGGCCTTTGAGGGCAAAAGCCCCACGAAAGACGAGCAGAGTTTAATGGTCAAAAAAAAGACCGGTGAGCTCATCGCCGCCTCCATGGCCATTGGCATGGCCCTGGGAGGCGGAAGTCTTGAGCTTATGGAGATAGGACATTTAAGTGGGCTCTTGTTGGGTGAGGCCTTTCAGATCCAAGACGACCTCTTAAATAGCGAAGGTGACCCTAAACTTTTAGGAAAGGCCGTGGGAACGGACGCCACCCGGGGGAAGGCCTCCATCCTCAACTACCTTTCAGCGAATGAGGCCTTGAAGCTCTCCAGCTTAAAGCTGGAGGAGGCTAAAAGCTTAATTGAAGCTCTTCATTCTGACATGTTACTAAACCTCTTCGACTCCCTCATCAACCGCAAGAGCTAAGAATGCCCAAAGCCCTGCTCACTGACAAGCTACTTCCCTCGGATCTCAAGAACATGGACATAGATGATCTAGAGGCCCTGGCCGAGGAGATCCGCTCCGAGATAATTAAGGTTATTGTCCAGAACGGTGGGCATCTGGCATCCTCCTTGGGCGCGGTGGAGCTAATAGTCGCCCTCCACCACGTATTCGACGCGCCCAAGGACAAGTTGGTATTCGACGTGGGCCATCAGGCCTACGCCCACAAGCTCTTAACCGGAAGGCTAGATAAGTTTAAAGACATTAGGCTAGAAAACGGCCTCTCTGGATTTCCCCGCCGTGAGGAAAGCCTCTACGACCCCTTTGGCACGGGTCACAGCTCCACCTCCATCTCAGCTGCCTTGGGTTTCGCCGCGGCCAGGGATATCCTCAATGAGGACTTCCGGGTGGTGGCCGTGATTGGAGACGGGGCGCTCACCGGCGGCATGGCCCTAGAGGCCATGAACCACGCCGGTGGCGCCCAGAAGGATCTCCTGGTCATCTTCAATGACAACCGCATGTCCATAAGCCCCAACGTGGGAGCTATCAGCCAGTACCTCTCCCTGAAGTTCATAAGCCCGGAGCATATCCAGCTGAGGGAAAAGGTTAAGACCACCCTCAAGAGGCTCATGCCCAAGAGGGGGGAGAGGGTCATCAGGCGCTTCCAGGGAGCCGAGGAGGCTCT
>JAITJT010000164.1 GCA_031278795.1 Deltaproteobacteria bacterium
CCCTCATCGGGGATATCCATAATGAGTCGGAAACCTATGACGCTTTCCTTGTATAAGGGTTCGAAGTGATCCCTAAAAGATGAGCGGTTCCCGTAGCTCGCGTTGTTAAAGTTTCCGCCCCTTAAGACCCTATCTTTTCCGCTCTCGGGTCCCGTCGGGTCAATAGGTGGGCTCACGGAGTAATAGTCTAGAGCGAACCAGTCGGAGAGCATCTCGGAGACGTTTCCGTAGACGTCAAAGAGCCCCCAGGGGTTAGCTAGAAGCCCTCCGGCCGGGTGGGTCTGATTTTTGGAGTTCTCATTGTACCAGGCGTATTTGGAGAGGCTATCGCTCACGTCTCCAAAAAAATAGGGGGATATGGTGCCTGCCCTGGCGAAATACTCCCACTCGGCCTCGGTGGGGAGGCGGTAGGCCTTGGTGCCCTCCTTTTGGTTTAGTTTGTCTATGAAGCTTTCCGCGTCCTGGTAGCTCACCTGCTCCACCGGATTGAGGGGGTTCACGAAACGGCTGGGGTTGTTGCCCATGAGCTCTTGCCACTCTCCCTGGGTGACCTCGGTGGTTCCCGCGTAAAAGGGCTTGGTGATGCTTACCTTGTGCTGGGGGCGCTCGTGGTCAAAGACATGCTGGTCATAAACCCCCGCGCCCATGAGGAAGGTGCCGGAGGATACCAGCACGAATTTCATGCCCAGGGAGTTCTGGTATTCCTGGGAAGGGCCTCCGCTTGCACTCTCCTGTGGAGAAGTTTCAGCTTGGCCCCACAGGACCGCGTAAGGGATCACGGACAAGCTCAAAAAAATAAGACTTGATAGCAAGAATTTGGTCATTTTTAAGCTCTGATTTAATTTTATGAAAATGAGTTTAGAAATGTGTACTAAGCCCTTAGCCTGTTTAGGCCTTAGCTAATTTTAATTTTCAAAAAAGTTTAAAATTTCTTCTATAGCCTTCCCTTTCCCCTGCACTTTCCTTACCTAAGTTCTCTTTCCCTTCACCTAAAGCCTTCCACCCACTAGCACAGCCAAGAAAAACTCTTTTATTTTGCCTCTTAGATCTTTCTTAGCCCTCTTTTTTGGCTTCATGAGCTGTTCTTGGATCTTCTCCACTCCCAGGGGGCCACAGGGGAAGGATCCTCCCAGAGGCCCTTTTTCTCCCGCCTGGCCTTGTCCTCGCTGGACTTGAACACCTGGCAGACGGACTTGTCTTTGCAGTAGTAGGGGTAAGTCCAGGCGTAGCCCGCCTCCACCATGAGCTTGTTCACCATCTCACCGTTTAGCTTCACCAGCCCCACGTAGCGGCTGTAGCGGTCTATGTCCTTGACCTCCACCTCCACGGTCTTTCCATAAAGGACGCCGTTTAGGAAATTCTTGGCCTGATCCCCGTAAGGCTGGCCCTTCTCCGGGGAGTCGACTCCGTAGAAGCGCACCTTGATCCTCTCAAAGTCAGTGGTCAGCACAGTGATGGTGTCTCCGTCCGAGACAACCACCACCTCGCCCGTGTAGTGCTCGTTCTGGGAGAGGAGCATGGTCGGGACTAGAAGTAGCGATAGGGCCAAGATAAAGATGAGGAGCTTTTTGGAAGGCATTTTGCTCTCTCCTAAAAATCGAAAAATTGCAAAGCCTGAGGTTTTTAAGAAAAAATGCTCTCTAGCTTTAGAAGTGAATATAAGTCAAAAGCCTCTGTTTAGCCTTACTTTCAAGAAAATACCACATCTATCCGTTAGTTGTCACCAATCAAGGAGACCTTGGGAGGAGCCTTTTTTGCTAGGGCCTACAGAGGGGGAGCTAATTTCACCCCTTTTGAACTCTCATTTAGGTAAAGCTGGGGCTAAAAAGGCTATACCACAATATATATTAATCTATTTTTATATTTAACTATTAGTTCGCTAAAATTTTACTTTTAATGCCTTTGTTTTTGGTATATTATCTTTGACTTTCTTCCGGATATCCCCTCCTTTTATAGCGTAAGGGGGGATTCCCCTTCCAGATTAGCCGCCCCAACCCCACCGCAGCTACCCGCAAAGGAGACCTTGATGAGCAATAGCCCAGCCTGGCGTAAAAGCATAGTTATCATAGTTCTAGTCATAGCTCTCATTCTAATTTTAGGCTACTTCATCCTCAAGCCCGCCAAGACCAGCACCCAGACGAGGACCATGACGCTCTTCATCTGGTCGGAGTATTTGGATCCGGACATAATAAGCGACTTTGAGCGCGTGCATAACGTGAAGATAAACATAGACTACTACGAGTCCAACGAGGAGATGATAGCCAAGCTTCAGACCGGAGGCCAGGCCACCTATGACGTCATAGTCCCCAGCACCTATTTCATTCCGGCCTTAAAAACCCTCGATCTCATCCAGCCTTTGGATCACTCCCTCATCCCCAACCTCAAAAACATCTCGGGCTCCTTTGCCAACATAGAGGTGGATCCAGGTTACAAGCTCACGGTTCCCTACCAGTGGGGAACCTCAGGGCTCGCGGTGAGCGCCCCAAACATCAACGAGGTGGAGACCTCCTGGAAGCTCCTCTTTGACAAAGATTCCAACTTGGGAAACTTCGTGCTCTTCGACACCGCCAGGGACGCCATGGGCTCGGCCCTCAAGTATCTGGGCTACTCCTTCAACACCACCAACATAGACGAGATTAAGGCCGCGACGGATCTCTTAATAGCTGTTAAGTCCTACCCCACCTTCATGTGCTTCGACTCCGGCGTTGGCGGTCTTAGCAAGGTCATGGGCGGGGTGGCGCACACCGCCCAGGTCTACAGCGGTGAGGCCATCAAGGCCTCCAAGGAGGACGAGACCCTCCACTATATACTACCCGTGGAGGGCTGCGAGATATGGCTGGACCTCTTGGCCATCCCTAAAAACGCCCCCAACTCGGACGTGGCCCACGAGTTTCTCAACTATATCCTGGAGCCGGAGATAGGGGCCAGGCTAGCCACCTTCAACAACTACGCCACCCCCAACGATGCGGCCCTCCCCTTCATTCCCAAGGAGGACCTTGAAGACCCCGGCATGTATCCCACCCCGGAGTTGACCGAGAAGATGGAGTACATGATGGATCTAGGCGACCAGAACCAGCTCTATGACGAGGCCTGGAACTTCGTGAAGACCAGATAGAAATTGCGCGGCCAAAAAAAACCAGGGGCTACCAGGAGGAGGATAAGTAGAGCCCATATCGACGTAATCCTCCTGGAACCACAGAAATCTGAAAACATTGGCTCCGTGGCCAGGGCTATGGCCAACACTGGCCTGGGGCGCCTGATTCTCGTGCGCCCCAGGCTCAGTAACCTAAGCCTCATGGAGGCTAGCGCCACCCGCCAAGGTGAGGGCATCCTGGAGAGCGCCCTCATCTTCTCAGATCTACCCTTGGCCCTATCCCCTTATAACTTCATCGTGGGGACCACCGCCCGCCTGGGGGAGAACCGGGGTAAGGTCCTCTCTCCAAGGGAGCTCGCCCCCACGCTCCTTTGCGACGACATCGGCCGCGTAGCCCTCATATTCGGAACCGAGCGCGAGGGCTTGACCACAGAGGAGCTCCGCCTCGCAAACAACGTGGTCTCCATTCCCACCGAGTCCCCCGAGGCATCATCACTCAACCTCTCCCAGGCTGTCCTCATCATGGGCTATGAGCTCTTACTCGCCGCGACCGAGGAACCCGCGCCCTTGAATATAAAAGCCGCGGAGTTCTCCGATCTGGAGCGCGCCTACCAGGATCTGGAAAAGGTCCTGGTGGAGATAGGATTTCTTCC
>JAITJT010000264.1 GCA_031278795.1 Deltaproteobacteria bacterium
TGAGCCTTGTCCTGGGTGAACTCATAGTAGGAGTAGGTGTAACCAATGGTGAGCCTGGGGCCGCCCGAGGGGTCGTTTACGTAGACAAAGATCCTCCTGGGGGTGCCGGTGGCGGCGTAGAGGGTCTTGGGGGGATTGTTGGAGAGAGCGAGTGGGGTGACCGTGGCCATCCTGAGGGCCTCCCAGTCAGCTGGGCTGGGAGATGCCGCTCCCGGGATGAGGAGCTTGGAGTTGAAGGCCTGGGAGATGGATTTTATGGTCTTGTAGTCCTCTGCGGTGAGGGGCTCGCCTTTTATCTCCTTTTGGGCGATGGCCCCGGCGCTCTGGCTTAGCTGTTTTAAGGTGCTTAGCTTCTGGGTGTACTCCTGGAAGGGGCTAGAGCCGTCGTCCACCGCCTCCATCTGGAAGGTGGTGAGCATGTTGTGGAGGTGATCGATTGACTGGGTGAGGGCTAGGAAGACCTGGGGCTCAGGCTCCACGTAGCCTCGGGGGAGGGGAGGGGCGAAGTTTCCGGCGGTCTTGGGGGAAGCTGGGGGGTAGGAGGCGCTAGCCCCGGGTGAGATGTCTTGGGAGATGTACATGTCGCTTATGAGCGCTGAGGCAGTTTCCAGCTTTTTCCAGGACCAATAGTTTAGAAGGTTCTTGGCGAAAGACTTGTAGAAAAACTGGGAGGAGCCGGAATCCTTGAAGAGCTCCTCCAGGACGTAGATGAAGGAAGATCGGTAGCTAATGTCTGATGCGAAGAAGCTACTTAGGGATTTTTTCAGGCAGTCCACGGTCTCCGGGTAGCCTTTGACGGACATCTCGCCTAGTAGGCTCATGTCGGCAGCAGGAGAGCCCAAGATCTTCATAAGATCCAGGCCTTTAGGTAAGGGGCGCCCGGGTAGGTTAGGGGCGCTTAGGAGCCTCATCACATAGTGCTGATAGCTAAAGGGCCTCCCTAGGATGCTTAGAGGCTCTTTTTTAGGCGGGCTGTGGCTCACGCTTAGCCTGGCGCAGGCCTCCAATGGCGAGGGTGGGCTATTCTGGATCTCCCGGGCCATGGTGCTTAGCTTGGCGTCATCCTCTATATCTTGGAACTGGGCTATGTATTTGAGCATCAAGGGGAAATAGTAGTGTCCACCCCCACCCCGGGGGTGGGCCATGAGCTGGTTCAAGGGATCCTCAAAGGACTCCCACTCACCTCCCAAAGACCGCAAAACCGTAGCTATAAGGGTGATGGTTCTTAGCTGAGGGAGATTTATCTCCCCGTTTTGGTCAAATACTTCAAAATCCGTGCGGCCCAGGAAGTAGAGGGCCCGGTAGAATCTCTCGGTCTCGGGAAGTTTGAGGTAGTGGGCCGGCACCTTGAATCTCCCGTAGTCCACAACAGCGCCAGTAATATGGGAGACAAGTGACTGATTGGCCGCCTCTATCCTCTTAATCTCTTCCTTCGCCTCAGGGGAGGGAGAGCGCACGTCCCCCAAAAGGGCAAGGGTAATGGTGAAAAAGTCCCAGGCGCTCTCAAAGGCCGCCTTGCCCTCCTTGGTTTTAAATAAGGGATGGATGTTCTCCATCTCATCTAGGGCTTGAATCATGTTCCCCCTTAATCTAGGTGAGAAGAAGATGACGTCTAGCTTAGTGAGCATCTCCGGCACCATCAAGGCGTAGGCGTGGAAAAATAGGTCCGTGGTGATGAAATCCGCCCTGAAGTTAGGTGAGAGCAAGTAGAGGTCCGCCAACTCGTCCACCAGGATACTTCGGGGATAGAGAGGCTCCGGGTCTATCCAGAAGCCCTTCTGTTGGATCTTGGATTTTAGCTCGTCCGATACCTTCACCCTGTAGGTGTCCAAGGCCCCGGGTTCTCCCCCTTGTAAGGGCCTGGTGCGGATGTATGCCGGCAAGAAAGCTGTGTCCATCTTGTCCGTCTGCGGCTGGTAGCTACTTAAATCCATGAAGTCCGACGAGCGGCCCCAGGCGTAACGCTCTCCCAGGCCACCCTCACCCTCGTTTGTCTCAAAGGAGAAGAGGATGTACTCGTCTCCGGAGACGGTGGCCTTGGACACAGCCGTCACAATCTCTCCCTTAAAGAGCGCGAAGCCGTAGCTGGAAAGTGAGAGTCTATCCTCGGTATTTCCTGGTATCAAGGTAAGCTCCGCCGTATCAGCTGTGACCAGGTAATCACCCGTAGCGTCCACCGCGCCGCTGGGAAGCGGCGCCACGCTCCCCTCGGGTATATAGCCCATAACAGTCTCTTTACTTTTAGGATCCATGAGGGCCCTTACGCTTCCCTGGAAGTCCCCGGTTAAGGCTTGGCTATCCACCAGGTTGCCGTAGACAAGTTGGCCAATAATGAGCCCCTCATCTTCGGGACTCTTGTCCGCGTCATTGGGGTCGAAGCCGCGGGCGGGCTCCTTGAGGATGGGAACCAGGGTATCCACCACCACGAAAGCCCCCGGAGGGGCAGCCTTAAGCGGGGGCGCTACGTTCATGATGATCAGAAAGGAAAGTCCAAAGGATACTATCCACATCAAGGGATTAATCATGCTCGCTGGTCTATGCATGGCGCTTTCTCTCCGTAAGCTAAGAGGGTGTCATAAAGGTGTTTTTAAAAGAAAAAAAATTGATCACGAGGGTACTTCATCGATTATATCATAATGATTGAAATTATGGTTTTAGAGCTATTTTTGCATTATTTTTAGGGGGTGCTGTTCAGGGCTAGCCCCCTTCGATTTTATCTACTGATCCATAAGGTCTAAAATTTTGGAGAGCCTTATAATCTTAAAGGCCTTTAGTCACGCTTTGGATCTTTATAAGATAAAACGGCGAATAAACTTGGCAGGTGCTGGGTAAAAATTACGCAGAAACGGGTCAAAAGTAATCGCTTTTATAAATGAAAGAGCTATTAATCAGAGGACTTATAAATTTTCCTCAAAGCTTCCATATATCCGTGAGGCTTATAATAGTCCACATGTGAAAGAATAGGGCGCTCGCGCGAAGGCCTAAGACAAGTTTTTTACACTTGGCACGCTTTGTGCTCCATGTGCCCCCTAGCCAAAAGCTAAGCCTCTGGCAGGGCAACTTAGAGCTTAAATATATTGCCAGAGCCAAAGACACCTTGGATTTGATAAAAGATTTAATGGTCGGCTTGATAGAGATGGTAGACGTGTTCGTATATGGACACAAAGCAAAAGGGAGGCCTCAATACTTAGGAGATCGTTAATGTTACTATGATTAATGTATAGAGTTTCCCTGTGCCTAAAGAGACACAGGTGTTTATGACGCACGCGAAAAATTGATTCGCCTCTTATTTTTTGGTTTTTTTGATATATCCAGTCGAAACGATAACGACTGGCATGATTGGAGTGATTGTGATGAAAGCATTATTTTGCAAAAGGGTTTTTATGTTTGTTGGGATTATGATGGCCGCGGCACTTTTCTTTGGCGTGGGAGCCGTTATGGCACAGGTCGAAGGGAATCCGGCAGGTGAAGAGGTCATTATGCAAAACGGCCCAGACAACACCAGGCACCAAGGACAGTTCATAGACCAGACTCAGCCAACGGATCCCCAGAATCAAAGGCACCCGGGTCACCAGAACGAAGGTGAAGGCCACAACGAGTGGCACAAAGGAAATGGCCACGACACCAGGCACGATGGGGATACCCACGGCGGCCACCACAACGTGGAAGGCACCCACCACGGGAAGTAAGTCAAGAACGTTTTAACTATTATACTTAAGCCCATGGCTCTTTGAGGGTTTAGAAAGGCGCGGCCAAAGTGCTGCGCCTTTTTATTTGGGAATCTCTCTTAGGTCTATTACCCCTAGGAATTAAGGCTAATTATAAGGACTGTGCCTTAGTAATTATAGCCAGTAAGCGTTTTAGATGGCTATCATAGGGACCCTTAGGAAAGCTATGCGTTCCAAGGGTTAATGAGTTTTGCAACTATATACTATTTATTCTTTAGAGGATTTAAAAAAAACCAAAAAGTACAAAGGGCTTGGTTAAAAATTACACAAGCTCGAGTCAAAATTAAACATTCTTCAGGATATGGGGATTTATGAAGACTCGCTTTCCCAGGGACCTTTAGGAAAGCTATACGCTCCGTAAGCTTAACGCCTTTTGCAACTATATACTATTTATTGTTTAAAAGATCTAAAAAAACCAAAAAGGACAAGGGTTGGATAAAAATTACACAAGCTCGAGTCAAAATTAAACACGGCCCAGAATATGGGGAGTTATGAAGACTCGCGCTCCAAAATCTAGGGATTATAAGGAATGTAAGTACCGGCCTTGATTTGAGGCATTTTTGGGGCCAGCCGGGGCCAAAATTTCACGCTTGGCATGTTTTATGCTCTATGACAAGAGCAGAGCCTCTCGCCGGGTTCGCAAAGTCTCCGGAATCTCAAAAAAAACTAATGGAGAGGCTCTTCTTTTTAAAAACATGTTAATCCATAAGGAGGACTGAACATGCCAAACATAAAAGTCGCAGCGAAACACATAATGGTCGCGCTCATGGCGGTTTTCATGATAACTATAGTCTCCAAGGCCGCCTTGGCTGACGACAACCGCCGAAACCACAACCAGGCCATGGAAGATATGAAAGACATGGTCTACATGGCCATAGACATCAAGGAAGCCTTTTTCCCGGAGAACACCAGCGACACCATAATCTATGACCAGAGAACCTATGTGACCAACGAGGCGCCGGACATGGCCGCTCACCACGGGAAACCAGGTCCAAGGGATCATAGGCCGCCCCACGAGTATCAAGCCCCTAAGCCCCATAATGTGAACTACAAAGGGCGCGGGCCGGCCCCCTTCAAGGATCACTTTGGGGACTTCAAAAGATAGCTCTTCTTATAAAAGAGCTTATGGCATAAGCATAATAAATAATTATCACTTTTTTTCACAAGTTTTCCAGCAAAATTTAAAGTGAGGCTGGTATGAAGCGAGGGATTATGACGAAAAGATTATTCAACACAAAGATCTTTATACTCTTGGCACTTCTGTTAGCACTACCGCTAATCTTTGGAGCGAGAATCGCCAAGGCGCAAGACGAATCGGGATATGTAGATGAGAGCGCCGTGGAAAGCGGTACTAGCCAAACAACTGATGAGGCCTATCAGGATAGACGATCCGATAGGACTAGAAACCAGAGGGATTCTAGAAGTCAGGATAGCCAGAGCGTTCGCAGCCAAAGAGAGCGTAACACCGAAGGCATGACCGCCTCGGGCACCTCCTCGGAAGATCGCAAGCGAAACGACAGGGACAATGAGCGCAGGCCCCCCAAAGACGAGGGTGACAAAGACCGCAGGCCTCCCGATGTGGATAGGAAAGATGGTCAGAGGCCCCCTGAGAGAAACACTGACGACTCCAGGTACAATGAAGAGCGTAGGCGCGATGGCCAGTACAACCAGAACCACAGGCGCTCAGACGACTATGATGAGGATCCCTACTACGACAAAGACAAACGTTGGCACAATGATAAGAGCAGTAGGCACCAAGGTCAGTCGTACAGAAGCGACAGTCGCGGATACTCCCACAAAGCCCAAAGCCATGGTTACTACCACAACGGAGGTAACGCCAAATCCTCCCACAAGGGCAAAAAACACGGTAAGTACTACGATGATGACAACTACTACTATCACCAGAAGAGAGGAAGTCACCACTAAAGATAAATCTGGACTCTGGACCGAGCGTTTTGAAGCTTCCTACTCTTTTACAAAACCCATAAATAAAACAGGCGCGGCTAAGTTCCGCGCCTGTTTATCGCGTTTTTTATCTCTTTCTTTTTTGTAGCTCTTTCTTTTTTTGTACCTGTACTGTTTTGTGCCTCTTCCTGTTA
>JAITJT010000016.1 GCA_031278795.1 Deltaproteobacteria bacterium
TTACATTCATAAAAATATCCCAGTGAATCTTGAGCCTCTGTGTGCCCTTGATCAGCTGCAGCATGAAACCATTTAAAAGCCTCTCTACATTTCCTGCCTTCAACGCTATTCCCTAGATCATAAATCAAAGCAACAAAGTATTGGTTTTCAGGATCACCCTGTTCAGCCTTCGATAGATATAAGTTTAACTCAGTCTTTGACATAGGCTCATGAACTGGTGTATTACTTTCACAGGAACAAATTAATACAACAACCATTTGAGCAATTATTAACAATTGAGTAAGATATAGCTTAGACATACTATCCTTCTTATATTGAGTAGGATGTTGTAACGTTCTTTAGAAACTATACAAAATGAAAATAAATAATCATTAAGATGGTTAATATACGATACGAATAATGTTAAATTTTTGTGATATCGTCGTTCATTATAAATTATGGCATAAGTCCTGTTTGATCTCTTTATATATTATTATTTTAAAATTCCTAAAATGTCAATAAAATCTTTGGATATAAGAAAATGACTGATTCACGACAGTGCACAATTATATCGACACCGATATTATGATCCTCCGCAAGTGGGCTATCTCGGCCTCTCTCGGCGAACAAGTGCTGATTCCCATAAATATGCTAGATGGTAGTCTGATCTGTGTTGGGAAGGGAAATGGTGAGTGGCTGCAATCGGCACCGCATGGCGCGGGGAGACTCATAGGCCGCAAGGCGGCCAAAGGCGCGCTGTCGCTTAACGAGTCACCCATGGCGCACAAGAGCCTGGAAAGCATCTTAAGGCTCATCGAACCGACCGTCCGGGTGGAATCACATATACGCTCGGCCTACAACTTTAAGGTCATGGAATGATGACAAAGGTAGGGTTTTCAAGCTTAGCAGAGAATTTAAGCCCAATGTCGCGATTGTCGCCACAATTGATTTCCAAGCTCTTTTCTGGGGCACCATAGATCTTATAAGAGGCTTAAGAAAATGAAAACGACCTCAAAATTGCGAAGTGGCCAAATCCAACTTCAAGGAGTATATGCTCAAGCTAGCACCTAGCGTGGAATTTATCGCTGAAACTGAATCTGGGTGGCTGAGGATTCTTAAACGGGGTTCGCTTTCTCTACTATTTCAAGAATACATGAGCTCTAACGAGAAAGATCGTCTTGAGCAAGAGTGGGGAAAAGAGCTGAAACACCCACAAAAACTGTTCGTGAGCGTTAGTGTGAATCGCCCCAATAAACTGGCCAAAGATTTGCCTATCTTCATAGAAGAGCTAATAAAAACAGCTAAAAAGTACCTACGGTAAATATCTTTATCTGATTACGGAAAAGCTCTTAAACTTTTCTACCCCTGTTTTTTACCTTTATTACCAAAAGAGTCAGATTTTTTGCACCCTTCTGCTCTCTCACTCACCACAAAAAAAAAGGAAAGTTAATCTGGCATCAACTCTCCCTGGTATTGCAGCTTATTCTTATGTCACGCAACTAAACACTTTTGGTGGCGATGAAGGGACTTGAACCCCTGACACTGCGGATATGAGCCGCATGCTCTAACCAACTGAGCTACATCGCCGCCACAAAAAAAACAGCGCCTAAAAGGCATGAAACCTTTTAGGGTACAAGACTTTTAACACAAATTGGCCGTAAAGTCAATGATAACTTGAAGCCTTTGGCCGTCTCGGAGTTCATATCACACCTTAATTTTAGCTAATAAGCATCAACATAACAATGTAATAATATACTTAAAATTATATGATTTTTATAAAATATCATATTTATAATATATTAATACTTAATATATCAAAGATAGCTTTTAAATATATAATATTGCTAAATATTTCTATTATTAGCAAATCTCAGATCTGAACGGTCACTGAGCCCAATGGATTTATTAACAAAAAAGCCAAGTCTTCCACTATCTTTTGATATCCTCACCCCTTATTTTCCCATATAATGGTATATTGAGTGCCATAAGTTGCTCAAGACTTGTCAATCCTAGTACATCTTGTGACAAAATCTGCTTTTTTCAAGTATAAAACCTTGACAGTTCAAGATGTTTTTGTTAAAAACAATTAAAAGGTCTATCCCCCGGCTCTAAGCTTGTTTAAAAAGCTGGTTTTGGGGAAAGCCGCAGAAAATAAAAACACCGGCTGATCATCATCATGAAGGCTGAAACGTAACGTATGAGTTACGCTTTCAGTCTTTTTTTTATTTCAAGAGAGGTGTTTCATCTTAAACACAAGCTCCCATACACAAGTTACTCGAGAGTGTAGTTTGCTCCATGATCCTGAGTCTGTCTCTGTACCATCTATCCACACTGAAACGACAAACATGCAGCTAGAAATCATGGCAACAAGAAGCACACTAGAAGAACTTTTTAAAAGAGTCTGGCCAACCCTTTCAGAAAAGGAGCGCCGTCTGTTTGCAGCCAGCGAGGCCCAGAAATGGGGCTACGGCGGTATCTCGCTGGTAAGCGATATCTGCAAGCTGTCGCGCACCACCATCAGCAAGGGGTTGAAGGAGTTAAAGGAGCCCCAGGTTGATGACGGTCGCATCCGCCGCAAAGGGGCTGGGAGGCCCAACCTTTTGAGCTTTGACCAGGAGCTCCCCAAGCTCCTCAACTCAATTTTGGAAAAGGGAGACGAGCTTTCCGATGGAGTGCCAGTACCCCTGTCCTGGACCCTCAAAAGCACAAGACAGCTCGCCAAGGAGCTCTCCGAGGCGAAGCACCCGGTGAGCTACGTGAAGGTTGGTCAGATCTTAAAAGAGCTGGGTTACTCCCTCAAGAGCAAAAAGAAAGTCAAAAAGAACAAGAGCCATGAGGAAAGGGCTCTTCAGTATGAACTCTTGAACACGGAAACCTCCCTTAACCTGGAAGCTTCCCAGCCGGTTCTCTACCTTACGAGATCCTACGCCAAGAGAGCGCCTGAAGGCCTGGAGGGCTATTTGCCCTTGGAGATGGAGGGATCTCTCGCGGATCTCCTCACGGGGCTTATCGAACGCTGGTGGGACGAGTACAGGGTGAAGGGCATGAAAGAGCTTAACTCCCTCCTAGTCATCGTCAATGACTCGGTTAACGCCACAGTCTCAGAAGATGAGAAATTGAGCCTGGAGCTTCCCGTCCTTCAGGAGAAGCTCAAGCTGAACTCGCGTTTTTTAGATTTCCCGGTCGGCACCCACCGCTGGAATCTGGAGAGCTCCGAGATCATCTCCCTGGCACTCGAGCAGAAGGAGTCCCTGAGGCCCGAGGATCTACTTAGCAAGGTGTACCTCTTGAGCTGGGAAAAACCGGAGGGCCTGGGAGAGCCTCTCAGATACCACGTCAAATTTTAGCTCTAGTTAGCCGTTTTTTGGTTAGCTTAGCCTCCTTTTGCGCCTTTTTCATTTCTGATAATTAATTAATTGTTTCTCGTAATTTCTTTGTGTGTTCTGATAATCAATTATTTTATTATCTTGGCTTTAGTTAATTATCATTAAGTTATTTTTTAACATGTACCTTTCACGGCCTTTTATTCTTATAGCTGACCTCTTAAAAGCCTTACTAATTAAGCCTCTTTGTGATACTTTCTCAAGTAACAGCTGAAAAGACTGAATTTTTTTAGAGATTTCAAGCTTTTATTTTAGTTAAAGCTTGTGGTAAAAGGTAATGGCTGAAACACCTGGAGCATAAGATCTAAGCTTGTACGCTGGTACTTTATTGCCAGTAAATATGTCTCTATTAGCGCCATGGCAGTATTGATCAAGTAATTGTTTAACTGAACAAAGATCCATCTAAAAGTTATTATTTAACTATTGTTACTCCGCATAATATACGGAAACAATGGGAGATTCCAATCAGATAGTAAGTATTTCTCTCTAAAAATTTTACGTTACTCTACGATAATATTCGCAATTAATAAACTGATTATGCCTAACATGTAATTGGCCTTAAGAGCTGCGCTAAGAGTCTTTTTAATATTTTTTTTTCTCTTTGATTTATGCGTACTTAAATTTTTAACATAAAGAATTTTTTTTATCCGGATATGTGGCCTTGGATATGGGGAATCTTAGTCATTAAATTTTAGGATAGCTTGTTTTTTTAGTCACAAAAGCAAATTTCTACGTTCTCTAGCACTCTCTCAAATGGAAAAACTTAGCGAAGGCCTAACGAGGCGCTTTTCCTTATTTTAGGCAAATTAATGAACTTATTAGACTTAATAGGAAACACTCCACTTCTTTCCATGGAAAACATTGAGGGAGCTCACGCCCCGGTAAAAATCTTTGCCAAGGGGGAACTCTACAACCCATCGGGATCAGTGAAAGACCGGGCCGCCAAGGCCATGATCCTAGACGGCATCCAAAGCGGAAAACTAACCAAAGAGACGACCATCATAGATTCCACCAGCGGAAACACAGGTATTGCCTACGCCATGCTTGGGGCCCACTTCGGGTTCAAGGTGAAACTCTATCTCCCATCCAACGCCAACGACGAGCGCAAGAATCTCCTTAGGGCCTATGGTACCACCATAATCGAGACGGATCCCCTGGAGAGCTCGGACGGGGCCTACCTGGCCGCCAAGGAGGAGTTCCAGAGACATCCGGACAAATATTTCTTCCCGGATCAATACAACAATCCTATGAATCCCCTTATCCACTACGAGACCACTGGGAAGGAAATCTTGGAGCAGACCAAAGGAAAGATTACGCACTTCATATCTTCTTTGGGCACCAGCGGCACCTTCATGGGCACCTCCAGAAGGCTCAAGGAAAGCGACGGCAGGATAAAGTGCGTCTCCATCCAGCCCGACTCCCCGCTCCACGGCATCGAGGGCACCAAGCACATGGCTTCCACCTTGCGCCCGGGCATCTACCGCCAAGATTTCATTGACTCGGAAATATTGGTCTCCACAGCTGAGGCCTATAGGTTCGCGAGGCTTCTCTCCCAAAGGACGGGGATACTGGCGGGCATAAGCTCCGGGGCCAACCTGGCCGGCGCCTTCAAGCTAGCTAGAGTGCTTCCCAGGGGCTCACTAATAGTCACAATCCTGGCTGATAACGGCTCCCGCTACCTCTCTGACAACATCTTCACTGAGGTGAAAAATGATTAGCCTCTCAGAAGAGCTAAGACTCCAGATTATAAAAGAGGGGGAAAAGGCCTACCCCTACGAGTGCTGCGGGCTAATCTTGGGAAGCGTGGACGGGGACAAAAAGCTATGTATAAGCCTTATCCCCATCAACAACAGCCGCGAGGGCGAGGACAGACTGAGGCGCTTCGTCATAGAGCCCTCTGACTTCCTCAAGGCGGAAACTAAGGCCGCCCGCCTGGGCCAAGACATTGTGAGCGTCTACCACTCCCATCCGGATCACCCGGCCAAGCCCTCCCAGTACGATTTGGATAACGCCCTTCCCTTTTACTCCTACCTCATATTGGAGGTAGCCAAGGGGAGCGCGGGAGCGCTCACCAGTTGGCTCCTCCAAAAGGACCGCTCCGCATTCACCCAAGAGGAGCTTATCACTTTGGGGGACTCAACTCGATAATCACTAATAGCTTTGTTTGGAGGAATTTATTTATGGCAGTAAGTCTTCTGGTTACCGCGGCTCTCAGGGGTTTCACCGACAGAAAGGCGGAGTTGTCCCTGGAGGGCGGTACCGTGGATGAGATCTTAAAGGCCCTGGTAAGCGAGTACCCGGACATAAAAACCCACATCTTTGATGAAAACGGCGACTTGAGGGCCTTCATAAACATCTTTGTGGGTGAGAACAACATCAAGACCACGGGAGGGCTTTCCACCAAAGTCAAGGACGGCGACACCCTCACCTTGGTTCCGGCCATAGCCGGAGGGAAGGATAATGAGGGAAGAGAATAAACCCCTAATACCTGAGGACAGACTGGTGGAGCTCACCCAAGGTGAGTACGCCCGCTATAGTCGCCATCTACTACTACCCGAGGTGGGCCTCGAGGGCCAAGAGCGTCTCAAGGCCGCCAAGGTGCTCGTGGTGGGTGCCGGAGGCTTAGGCTCTCCACTGGCTTTGTATCTAGCCGCTGCCGGGGTGGGACATTTAGGCATCCTGGATTACGACAAGGTGGAGAACTCCAACCTCCAGCGCCAGATATTATTCTCCACAAGGGACATTGGAAGACCCAAGGTGGCTGCCAGCGAGGATAGGCTCAAGGCCCTCAATCCGGACATAAATATTAAGACTTACAACTTCCAGCTAAAGAGCTCCAACGCCCTCCAAATCATCTCCGAGTACGACCTGGTGGCTGACGGTACGGACAACTACCCCACCCGCTACCTGGTGGGAGACGCCTGCGTCTTTTTAAAAAAACCCAATGTCTACGCCTCCATCTTCCAGTTCGAGGGCCAAGCCACGGTCTTTGACGCGGAGCGTGGCCCCTGCTACCGCTGCCTCTATCCATCCCCTCCCCCTCCCGGGCTGGTTCCCTCCTGCGGCGAGGGCGGCGTCATGGGGGTGCTTCCGGGAATCTTAGGCTCCATCCAGGCGGCTGAGGTTATAAAGCTCATAGTGGGAGGGGGAAAGCCCCTCATAGGAAGGCTCTTCCTCTTTGACGCCTGGCTCATGAAGGCTAGAGAACTAACCCTAGAAAAAAACCCCGACTGCCCGGTCTGCGGAAAAAACCCCAGCATCCACGAGCTCATCGACTATGAGCAGTTCTGCGGCCTAAAGGATCAAAAAGAGGAAAAAATCCCTTCCATCACGGCCCTGGAGCTCAAGGCCAGGCTAGACAATCACGACAAACTCCAGATAATCGACATCCGCGAACCCCACGAGCAGAGCATGTTCAGATTCGAGGGAGCCGTCCCGGTGCCCTTCGGCCAACTGGTGCGCCGCATGGACGAGTTCGACCCCGAGGTGGACATGGTCTTCATCTGCAAGATAGGAAAGAGGAGCCTCTACGCCATCAGGGCCCTAAGGGACGCTGGCTACCAAGGCACCATGTACAACCTGGAGGACGGGATAGCCGCCTGGGCGAGAGACGTGGATCCTCAAAAAGTCAGTTACTAAACTTATTTTTTAACGGCTTTCATTAATATTCTCTAACGACTTTCACTATTATTCTCTAACAACTTCCATTTTTTTAAAGGCTTTGCTTAATTATATTTTAGCGATTTTGATCAATTATATTTTAACGATTTTGATTAATTATATTTTAAAGACTTTCAGTATTTATTTTTATGACTTTAATTTTTACATTTCTTCGCACTTAATTTATTAACATAAGCGACAAATCTTTCCTCCATACAAAAACGATACAATAACTAAAAGAACTCACAAATGCCCAACATCTAAATTTATTTATTAACAAAGCTTAAAATATGCTTTATGCGTAATATTCTTCCCTAAACGCAAGTTCTGCGCTATGAATGGAAACGCTGAAGAGAAACAAAATTTAAATTAATCTACAAACTAAATTCTTTTCACTTGATCTTTTCTCTCAAGTATTATTTATTGAGATCAAGGTTTTTTTAAACTTTAAATTTCTAAGAAACATTCATGTTTCAAGGGCATATAACGTAATTCACAAAAGGAGATCATATAAATTTCAACAGAAAACATTCATGTTTCAGAAAATGTTTTTCAATCAATTAGCCTCCTTATTTTTAACCATAATGTCATCATTAATACAATTTATTTATAACCAGATCACTTCGTCAACGCAATTTATTTATAAACAGCCTAAACCAATACGCCGCAAACAAGATGCCTTAATGAATGGAATTATTTAAACCTTTTCACCATGCCTTTAATTGAACTTTTACCTACGCGAATAATAGAATTGATTTTCACTAATATTTCCCTAAAGCGGGAAAAATAAAAATACATTCCAGCTCCATGATCCATTTTTAGCTCTTCATGTTAACACGCGCGCGCTAGTTAGATTTTACGAGAGAGTAGTTTTTTTTCGCGATTCATCACAATTTTCATATCTAATTTAATTTTCACAAAAAAAACATTTAACCCAAGTTTGGATTAAGGCCACT
>JAITJT010000059.1 GCA_031278795.1 Deltaproteobacteria bacterium
CAAATTTTTTGCATCCTACCAAGAGCGCCCGGAGACGCCCGAAGGAGATGCCGTAGAGCGCCCCGTGGCGCCAACTGGGCCCATCGGGGCCTAGGTGGTGGCTCTGGGTAAAAAACGGCGCGGGCCCAAAGAGTAGCCACATAAAAAAAATACCTAAACCCTTGCGCCCTTTTTTGGAACTTACTCGCGGGATGAAGGCTCTTGGGGGTCTGGGGAGACCTGGATGGCGGCATTGATAGAGGGGCTAGTGTGGAGGATGGGGCAAGGGCCAATTGCCATAGAAAGGGGCCGGAGCTGAAACTTAAGGGGATTTGGCGGGTTTGGGAGGCAAAATGGAGGCTTTTTAAGGGGCATTATTGAGGGACTTTGTTAAGGGGCATTTTCTATGGGCATTATCTACATAAAAAATCCGTCCACCACAGGTGGATGGGGATATTTAAGTTTTAGGGGAGAGGTATCTGGAAGGGCTATCTGGAAGGCTTAGCTGGAAGGGTTATCTAGAAAGGATATCTGGAAATAAATATCAAGAGATGGGTTATTTATAAGGCATATCTAGAGGTGGTTATCTAGAAGGCTAATATACAAAGGCTTATCTAAGAGAAAAATCTAGAGGGCTTTTCCAGAAAGAGGTATTATTAGCCATCGAGGCCAAATATCTTCCTCACCATGCTTAGGTTGAACTCAGCCCTCCAGTGCTTGTGGCAGGACTTGGTGAAGTTCAGGGGATTGTGCAGAAGCCTACGCACCAGGGCCTTGGTCATGGCGTCCAGGGACTCCACCTCCTCCTTGGTGAAATCGTTGCGGGACACGGTTCTCTGGAGCTCCATGAGCCTAGCCTCCTCGCACTTGGAGGTGATGTCCACGATGGTGGGCCTGGCTGCCAGGGCCGAGTACCATTCCTTGAACTTGGACACCTCCTCGCGGATAAGGACATCCGCCTTCAGGGCCTCCTGCTTGCGCTTGTCCTGGCCGCTTTTGATGAGGACGTTGAAGTCGTCGATGTTTACTAGAGTTACCGCGGGAATCTGGCCCACGCAGCTCTCCACGTTGCGGGGAACCCCAAGATCGAAGATCCACCAGGGCCTACCGGCCCTCTTCTGGAGGATGGGTTCCAGCTCGTCTTTCACCAGGACCGCCTTACCGCCTCCGGCAGCGGAGAATACCACGTCGCTTTGCTCCAGGGCCTCCCCCAGCTGGGGCATGGTCATGACCTGGGCCTGGAAACGCTCGGAGAGGTCCCTGGCCCGGCCTAGGGACCTGGACAAGACCACTAGCCTCCCCGGTTCCTTGGGCTGGAGATGGGCCAAAAGGTGCGAGGACATCTCTCCGGCCCCAATCACTAGGACAGTTTTTCCTTTGAGGCCGCCCTCTCCCAGCATGTCCGCCGCGGTGTTAACCGCGGCGGAGGCAATGGAGACCCGGCCGCTCGCTATAGAGGTCTCGGTGCGGATCTTCTTGGCCACCTGGAAGCACTTGTGGAAGAGCTTGGATATTACCGGGCCTATGGTCTTGTAGATGGAGGCCTGGCGGTAGGCGTTCTTCATCTGACCCAGGATCTGGGTCTCCCCCACCACCTGGGAGTCCAAACCAGATGCCACTCTAAAGAGGTAGTGCACGGCCTCCTCGTTTAGGTAGAAGTGGGCTATCTCAGCCAGCTCATCTAGGGGGATGCCGGTCTTGGCGCCCAGGCGCTCCAAGACCGCGTCCCTGGCGGCGTAGGGGTCCGGGGCGTAGAAGGCCAGCTCCAGGCGGTTGCAGGTGGAAATGAAGAGCGACTCCGACATGAGCCCTGTCGTGTGGAGGTGGAAGATATAGTCGCTGGTGAGGCTGTCAGGTCTCTGGAGCCTCTCCCTAATCTCAACCTTGGCGTTGTGATGGCCCACGCCTAAGACGCAAATATCCATAGGTCACTCTTCCCCACGCTCCCAGGAGATATCCTCCGGAAGCTTTAAGGGCGCTATGAGCTGATTTAAGAGCTTAAGAGCCTCTTCCCTCTTTCCCTCTCTGAGAAATCCCGCCAGGGTATCGGACTCGGTAGCCAGAGATAAAAATATCCTCCGGCGAACCATAGCCTCTAGATTAGACGTAAGGATCTTTTCCCTCAGAAGCTTTAAGATCCGGCAGAGCTCCCCGTAGCCCTTGAACTCCTCCCGCAGATGCGCGGCCACCTTGGCGGAAAGCGCCGGAGATGCCCCTCCGGTGGAAACGGTGAGGCGGAAGTCCCCGTCCTCCACCAGGGCCGGAAGGGTAAAATTACCCAAGGCCGGCTCTCCCGCCACGTTTAACCACAGGCCCCTCTCCTTTATGGCTGAGACCATGGATTCCTCAACCTCCGGAGAGGCGATGAATACCAGGGGAGACTTGTCCAGGAGGCTCTCAGAAAAGCTCTCATGGATTGCGAGCTTGCCGCTACGCTCAAGTTCCAGGAGCCAAGGCTCCGGACGGGGCTCCACCACGCTCAAGTCCACCCCGGTCGCAAGTAAGTATGAGAGCTTGCGGCCACCCACGGCCCCGGCCCCCACAAGAAGGGCGGAGCGGTCATGGAGCAAGAGATTTGCCGCTAGAGAGAGCATTTGGGGTCCTAATGGCTTTTTGACGGGGAAAAAAAATTTTTAAAACAAAAAAACGCCAAAACCAAAACTTCGCGTGATTTCAGCGTTTCTGCCTTAGAGCATAGCAAAAAGGCTAGATTTCGTCAATAAATTGGAGCCTTTGTTACCAGCGCGGTTCCATGCCCCGCATGGAACAGGCTAGCATCTTTGGCTAATTGTTTGAGCGGAGTCAAGTTAGAGGAGATGCTCCCATAATAGCTAAAAAACGCTACCTCTATAGAGAAAAGACCTGTGCGGGGCAACAATTTGGAATAATCCGCTAAATCTAGCTAGCTTAAATAAAAGCCCGTATGAGATAGAGCGTTTTGAAGAGTTAGCTTCACAAATCATTGATATTTAAGGCCTTGGAGCCGTTTTACTTCCAAGGATCTAACCAATAAGGCATTCCAAGAGCAAAGCATCAGGGCATCCAAGCAGCAAGGTAGCTTGGCATCCAAGTAGCAAGGCAGCTTGGCGAGGAAGGGAAAGACAAGCAATAGTTAAACAGATGGCGCTCACAAGAGGTGAGAAAGAGCGGAAAAGGAGGCGGAAACAAATCCGTTAGAGAGGACGATAAAGAGGGTAGAAAAAGAGGCCAAACAAGAGGATAGAGAAAGGGGCTTAAGAAAGAAGGCGCAAAGCGCAAAAAAACCTGCAAGCCCTCGGTTAAGGGTTACTTGAGAGGTGACCACTATATATAGATATATTTAAAATTGGCGGAAGGGAGAGGATTCGAACCTCCGGAACTTTCGTTCAATGGTTTTCAAGACCACCGCCATAAACCGCTCGGCCACCCTTCCACTAGCTAGATAGGCCTAAAGCCAGGCTGATTATAAACAGGCTCACCTCTATTTTCAAGAGGAGGCGGAATCTTTGCCTTGGGCGCCAGAGAGCTCTTTATTTTGGGGAAATCTAGCAAAATCGAGGGGAAATCGAGGTAAATTAGGGGAAATCAAGGGAAATTAAGGGCTCTAGTAAATGAGGCGGGAGCCCAAAGACCCAGAAGACTTACGCGGAAATCAAGCTCTATGTGGAAAGGCTAAAGGAGAGCTCTTTTTTTTTGTTGATTTAATGGAGGAGTGCTGATATATACTGTGAAGATTGAGCCCCTCTTTGGCCTGAAAGCGAGAGCTTGCGCCTTTTGTTCGGCTTTCCTCTCAGCGCCAATAATAATGCCCATCCCCCGATTTCGGAGGCCCAAGCCTTCGATTTCTTTTTTCTTATCCCAGGAAAGGTGACCGAGTGGCTTAAGGTGCTCGCCTGCTAAGCGAGTGTAGGGTGTAAAACTCTACCGAGGGTTCGAATCCCTCCCTTTCCGCCACAAAAAGATAAGAGCCTCATGCATCTTAATGATAAACGCCTTCAAAACGCCAATATTTTGGCGTTTTTTTTGTATTTGCTTAAAAGTCCATGAGGGCTTTTAGCTCCTGGCGGCTATGCTTAATGAAGCGCCCTAAGCTACATCATCCAGGTCCTTTCCCCTTAGGCTAGAACAAAGAACCAGAAGGCCAACGCGCTGGATAAGGCCTTTAGATAGTTATTCCCTTTTAGCTTTCAGCTTCTAGCTTTTAGCTTCTAGCTTTCAGCTTCTAGCTTTTAGCTTTCAGCTTCTAGCTTTTAGCTTCTAGCTTCTAGCTTCTAGCTTCTAGCTTCTAGCTTTTAGCCTCCTCCCCCATCCCCCCAAAAACAAGCCTCTCCCCCATCCCCCCAAAACAAGCCTCTCCCCTAAATCCACATAAGCTCAAAAAAACGGCAAAAAAGCCGCAGAGCACCCTAGCGCCAGGCACAATATCCGCCAAGGCGCGTTAGTTTATGTGGAAATGGCTATTGCTTGGAACTTGGATGAAGCTTAGGGCTCTATAGAGCGAAACTTGCTTTGGGTTTGAAATTTAGGGGCCTGGAAGGCGTAATATACTTAGGACTTCCCCCAAATGAATGGTGGTGGGCCAAGGATAGTTTGCCTTCTTAAAAATTCCAGAAAAACGAAAGAAGCGCTACTTAGCTTAGAAGCGCGTCTTAACCCATGTCCACCACCGGGATTATGGCTGGAGGAAGACCTGGAAGGCCAGCGGCCTCACGGAGGCGCGGGGCTAGATCTATGGTGCTCTCCCAGGTGAAGCTGTCCTCCTTGCGGCCGAAGTGGCCGTAGGCCGCGGTTTTCTCATAGATGGGGCGCTTCAGCTGCAGCTGCTCGATCATGGCCGCGGGTTTGAAAGAGAGCACCTTGCGCAGGGCGTCTGATATTACGTGATCCGGAACCTTGGCCGTGTCGTAGGTGTGGATCATGATGGAGACGGGCTCGGCCACCCCTATGGAGTAGGCCAGCTGCACCTCGCACTTCTGGGCCAGGCCCGCGGCCACCACGTTTTTCGCGGCGTAGCGGGCCATGTAGCAGGCGGAGCGGTCGACCTTGGAGGGATCCTTTCCGGAGAAGCAGCCACCTCCATGGCGGCCCCAGCCGCCATAGGTGTCGACTATTATCTTCCTGCCGGTGAGTCCACAGTCGCCCATGGGGCCTCCCACCACGAAACGGCCGGTGGTGTTCACGTGGAGCTTGGTGTCAGCGTCTAGGAGCTTGGAAGGTATGATCTTTTTGATAACCTCCTCCACTACGGCCTCCTTGAGCTTCTCGGTCGCGATGTCCGGCGAGTGCTGGGCGGCTATAACCACCGCCTCTATGCGTTTGGGAACCCCGTCATCGTACTCCACGGTCACCTGGGACTTGCCGTCGGGCCTCAAGAAATTTAATACCCCGTTGTGCCTGACCGTCGCGAGCCTCTTCACCAAGAGGTGAGCGAGATGGATGGGAAGCGGCATGAAGACGTCGGTTTCCGTGCTTGCGTAACCGAACATGAGTCCTTGGTCTCCGGCTCCTTGCTCCTTTTCCAAGTTGGAGTCCACGCCCATGGCGATGTCCGGCGACTGCTTTCCCAAGGCGTTTATGACGGCGCAGGTCTGCCAGTCAAAGCCCATTTCCGAGCTGTTGTAGCCTATACGCCTAATGGTCTGGCGCACGATATCCGTCATGTCCACCCAGGAGTTGGTGGTCACCTCTCCGGCTATGACGGCCATGCCCGTGGTGACCAGGGTCTCGCAGGCTACCCGGCCGGCTGAATCGTTGGTTAAGATGGCATCCAGGATGGCATCGGAAATTTGATCCGAAACCTTGTCCGGATGGCCTTCAGTGACGGACTCGGACGTGAATAGAAAGCGGTTTTGACTCATCTTCAGGCTCCTTTCAATAGCCAACTCAACGATTGTTTCACAATTATTTTAGAATTTTAGGACATTTTAGTCAAGAATGTACCCTTCTTTCGCAGCTTCCCCATCTTAAAATTGCGGGAAAAAATTCTACTTTGTCAGGAAGACTCTGCTTTTTTACAGCTTTGCCTAAAAACTCCCTAGAGGCATCTTTATCCCCTAAGTAGCCCTTGAATCAAACTTTCTCTCTTGGCGAAAGCTAAGCCACACATTGTGTTAAAAATTTATATCCCGGGAAAGTGATTAGCAGCCCATAATACCTGGGCCATTAGCTCAAGCCCTTAGCTAAGGCCCATAATCGCTGCCCCTGGAACTCAAGAAGAGCTTCCCAGCTAGGGCATATTTGATAAGGCGCTTGTATCCACAAACTAGCAACAAGGGCCGGAGAAGAGCATACGTAGAGCGCAGCTTTGCTTGTCATCCCTCAAGGGGGCAAGTATAAAGGCCACTAGGCAAGCAGACAGGCAGTGAGAGCGCTAGTGGAGACGGCTAAAGCCTTAACAAACACATAACAAGAGACAAATCGACATTTTTGTCCATAAAAGAAGCGAATCGTCCATAAAACACTAAGTACTCCCCAGAAAGGACTTTGAGGCTCTCTTAAGACGCCCATCAAGGGTTCATTAAGGGCCCATAAAGGGCCCATAAAAGGCCCATAAAGGGCCTATAAAGCTCCCATCAAGCTCTCTAGACACCTCTTTATGACGCGCTCTTTATTCTTTATATATGCCTTTGTACTTTAAACGCAATTTTTATTTTTGACATAAGGCTTCCCCTGGACAACGTTTCCCCTGGGATATTCCCAGCCATTACCCAAGAGCCCCCAAAGGGCCGGAAGCGAGCCCTTCCGCCCATGTCGCGGAAAACACTCCCTACCCTCTTTATGCCCCAGACGATCCTCACGCGCAAGTTGTACCATTTGGGTACAATCCTGTAAGGCGCGTAGTAGCTAAATAAACTCCGTGAAGCACAACAATCCAAAAGCTAGAGCCTTTCCGGCCTCTTAGCTTTTTCCGTTTTTCCCGTAACCTAGAAAGATTCCTCTAGGCCGCGGGACTCTCCCATTAGCTTCCCCCAAAGATACCAGGGCCATAGCCTCCCCAAAGGATATGCGCTTATCTATAGGATACGCGCTCTTAGTCTGGGCGGTCTCTTGCCAAAAGCTTGGAGGATGCTATGACTCTTTGGTCTTTTAACGGTAAGGCGGATCAAAAAAGGCGCTAGCCTTAGCTCGATCTGGCCTGGGCTATTGAGTCCTTGTGTCACTAGAGGCTTAGGCTCTCAAAGACAGTCCCCTATTTTAGCTGTGCTTCAAAGGCTAACGCGAACCCTAGGGGCCCTTGGGCCCCCTTGGGCTCTATTATGAAGGGCCCCTCAAGCTAAAGGGACAGGTCCCTAAGAGAACATAGAAGCTCCCTAACCCTTCGATCCAGAGAGGGGAACACCCTGGCGCATCTATATAAATTAAAAATTTTTGAGGGTCTTCCGCCCATGAGGCACAAAGGGAAAAAACTCGACAAATTGATCAGATATGGAGCATAAGGGCGTTTACAAGCCACTTTCCGCTAAAATCATCCGCTTCCGGGAGCCATAAGACTCATAAAATATCAGGAGAGAAAAAAAAATTTTTTCCATGCATGCTCATTCTGTATTGACAAGCTTCCGGAAAACAGATAATATCCATGCAAAATATGGTTATTTCAAAAAACACTCAATTGCACAATTCATAATTAACAAAGAACGGGCGCACTTTAAACTGAAATTTACCTCTGGCGGGCTGGCTTTTGTAAAAAGGCTTTACCCCACCCTTGCCATGAACCCGTAATTTACACTACTTTTTCAATTTTATAGCTTTCTCTTATTTTTGGAGTTTTCCATACTTGCCGCTGTCCCATACCCAATCGCCAATAACTTGCTTCCAGGATAGGCCTCCTCTAAGTTCAGGTAGCTAGAGCCCCTGGATAGCTTGGACAGGTAAGTCACGCCCAGGCTCTCTTAGCCAGGAACTCATGCCTTTCCTGGCCACTATAAATACTAAAGCCAGCTTAACAATAATCATACATGCGCTTTAAGCTTGAAATCCACTCTCTCCAGAAAGACCAACCAAGTGATTAGGAAGCCGTCCTGACAGATAACGGCACCCAGCGCTTCCCCTTGGTGGAAGGGAGATTTTATCCAAAAAAGCCTTAGAAAGCGCCTAACCGGCTCATCCAAAGAATAATGTCCCGCCGTACTATATATATATGGTACTGGCTCAGATAACTCACAGTCTCAGATAAGTCTCAAGCGTTCTTTCAATAACTTAGGTTCCACTTTGTGGGATCAATCATTTTAACTCAAATTTCGGAGGTACCCCAACATGAAAAAGACCGAACTTGTAGCCAAGCTGGCTGAGGAAAGCGGCATTAGCCAGGCCGCCACCAAAACCATCATCGATGGCCTGGTGAGCACCATCCTCAAAACCGTCAGGAAGGAAAGGCGTTTCGCTGTATCCGGACTAGGCGTCTTCCACCTGGTCAAGAGGGCAAAGCGCACTTGCCGCAATCCCCAGACCGGTGAGCCCGTGAAGGTTAAAGCCCACAACGCCTTGACCTTTAAGCCGTCCAAGACCGTCAAGCAGAGCTTCGCCTAGTATTTAAAAGCTAACCGGCAATCCCTTCCCACGGGATTGCCGGCTTCCTTTCTTCCTCCCCTTTCGCCCAGAATCTACCTAGCCGATGCTATCAAGCCAGCCAACAGGGACCAGAGTCTCTCCGGCCAAGTCTCTTAGGCGAGCTTTAGCTTTCCGCGCCCAAAAACGCTTTTCCAGGCTAAAAAGCTTAGGAGCCTCAAGCGAAGAAAATTCTCTCTCCCCAGAGCTCCCAGCTATCCCCCTCCCCACCCACACCCAGCCAAGCAACCTAATAATTAACCAATACTTAAGCACCCAAAAGAAGCATAGTCATTAAACCCATAGTGGACTTCCAGGCTATTGGACTTCACGGCTATTGGGCTTCCAGGCTATTGGGCTTCCAGGTTATTGGGCATCATGACCACAAAAGCCCGCCCGGGCCTTTGACGCGTACCCGCAAGCCCCCAGAGCCAAAAGCGAGATTTGCGCTTAAAATTGCCCCGTCTTCCGCTTAGAGCCTTAATAACGCATTATGTAGCGTACTTTTATATATCCTATTACGTATAAAGGGCATGCCTCTTCATATAAGTGTTAAGAGCGGCATATTGCGCCGCGGATCATGAATTGAAATAAATATTCTGACAAATCCCCCATCCCCTTTTAGCCTTGTCCAGAATCAAGTGAGCTTGGAGCTAAGGCGCTACCATAAGAGCAATTAAACTACCTTGTGGGATACCAAAATGGCTCAGAGGTATGCCTGATTCTAATTATGTAAAGGAAAGGTGGTCTAAAGGAAAGGTGGTGTAAAGGAAAGGTGGTGTAAACGAAAAGGAGAGGGCGAAGGGGTATGGATAGGAAGAGAGAGGGGAAAGGGATAGAGAGGATGGTAATAGGAGAGGCGCGCGCTTGCGGCATGGAAGCGCTTCAAGGGCGTTGGCGTTTTTTGGGAATTTAGGCTTTATGCGGCTTAGCGGACAGGCTCCTCAGGCCGCCTGGGCACTCTTGGAGCGGCAGAGGCTCTCGCAAAGCCTCACCGTGTCGAAAACCGTGGCCGCGTAGTAGTCGGCGTGAAAGCAGTCTTTTATGGCGTTGTTCACCTGGGCGCCGCTTATGAGGATCTGGGGGCCTGGACCCTCTTTCCTTTCATTGCGGATGGCCCTCACGGTCTCCTCCATGGAGTGGAAACAGCAGGTCAGAAGCACGGAGAGGCCCACCACGTCAGGTTTCCACTCCCTCACGGTCTCCATGAACTCCTCGGTGCTCACGTCCGAGCCCAGGTCTTTCACCTCAAAGCCGTTGGCGGCCAGGAGGGCTCCGGCTATGTTTTTCCCCAGACAGTGGATCTCGCCTTTGACCGTGCCTATGACCACCCGGCCCTTGTAGCGGTTCTCCAGGAACAGCTTGTCGGGCATGCGGGGTGAGACCAGCTTGATGACCCGGTTCATTATCTCACCGGCCATTATAAGAGCCGCTATGAAGTACTCACCGGTGTCATAGAGATCGGATATCTCCACCATGGCGGCCTCACAGGCGGTGAGGATGCACTTGGGAGGCATGTTCCTGTCACTCAAGGTCTGGGTGATGGAAAGGGATTCGCCCACTTCCAAGGAGATGAGGGATTGGATGAGATTGACCAGGCCAAGCCTGTCCGCCTGTATTTTCAGCATAATTATTCACCTCTCTCTTGTGACTTTCCGGCTAAACCCCACTGTGAAGAAGGAATGAGGCCTCAACGCGTAAGGATAGCCGCCCCTTTTAGCTGTCCCAGACCCCTATCTTGGTGGTGAAGGACACCGAGTCCTTGGTGGTCAGGAACCATCCGCTTCCCACCGGCTCGTCGTTGAAACCGAAGAAGGTGTAGAGCACCTTGAAGGCTGGGATGGAAACCGAGGTGTCCAGGAGCTCCGCCTCTGAGTCCGTGAGGATGCAAGGCTCCAGCTCCAGGATGGATTTTTTCACGAAATTGTTGTCCTCCCCCGTGAAGAGCGAGAAAAGTGAGGAGACCTCCAGCTCTGATTCCACGATGAGGGACTTGGGATCGTATTTGAGGTAGGACTTGTTGAGGAG
>JAITJT010000062.1 GCA_031278795.1 Deltaproteobacteria bacterium
TTTTATAAAGCCTTCTATGAAGCCTTCTATGAAGCTTTCTATGTAGCCTTCTATGTAGTTTCTTATGTAGTTTCTTATATAGAAATTAGTAACACCTTTTGAAAAGGGATCATCCTCTGCGATGCCAATTTCAGCAGATAACTCCGCATTTTTCTTCTTTATTCTCGCCAGAAAGCTTTCACGGACTCTATCCATTTCCACACTCCTAAATTTTATCTTTTGCTCAATTGAAACAAGCGGCTCATAGTGATTATCAAAAAAGCGATTATTTTTGGTATCTTACTTACATTATTAAATTTTGCTAAAACAATTGCAAGATCATATTTACCTTAAAACGTAGTCAAATTGTAGTCAATTTACTTTTTTTATTAGTTTTTTTCTTTTTTCAGAAATAGTTAAGATATAAGTGCTAAGAGTTAAGGGATATTTTAATCTTTTCCTGACAAACTTTGTGCGCAATTATATTATCGCCTTTCTCAGTACTAACAAGGCCTTTTGGCTTACCACGCACTAGTTTTTTTTATTTTTTTATCGCGGATTATAATACTTCGCCTTATTATTCCTCATAATAAACGCCATATTAATCTTCACTTATCGCCATCAACAAACCCCAAATTTATCGCCATTAATATCGCGAAAATTAACACCGTTTAGAGATCTTTAAAGGACGCGTTTAAATCCACCGCCAAAGCCTGAGATGGAAGAAAGTTGGAAAGAGTTAGGGAAAAACAGCCTTAAAATGATAATCCGCGCTTTAACAAGCGTTTCAAGTTTTGATCCCCATAAGCTTTCCGGAAAAGCCCTGGGACTTTTAAAATATCATTGATTCTAATTTTAGTTTACCTATATGTATGCATACTTTTTTATTTACATCAATATAATGTATGCTCCCCTTGGACATTTTCCCCACATTTTCCTCGCAAATGCTGAAACATTACGGAATCCGTGTCGGGATACGCGTTTGTCCCCTTGGCTGGAAAATCACCTTCCTAAGTGCTATACTTCATTGTTGTCGCGGCGTGGATTCACTTGAACAGCTTGCGAGTTAGATATTTTCCCCATGTTATAGAAATTTCCATTTGTGAGCTGTTCCTATGCGTTTTTTACCTTCCTTTCACTCCACTAAGCGCCGGAGCGCGCCTTTCCACCTCCGCTATTCCCTTTCTTTTCAGACTTTTCACTCCCTCTTTAGGCCCCTAAAAAATCTACACCTGTGGAAAATGAAGAAATGAAAAATAGAAAAATACCCATAATCATCGCCTCCAGCCTTCTGGCTGTGGTACTCTCCGCGGGCATAATTTTCGCCCAAGCAATCGATCAGACCGCCCAACCCCAGGTGGTGGAATACAAGGGGGCCAAGGACGCCTTCGGTAAAAATCTCATCGTGGTCTTCTCCCTCACCGGGAACACCCTCAAGCTCGCGAAGATTATCCAGCTCAAAACCGGTGGAAGCATCTTTGAGATTAAAACCAAGACCACCTATCCCACGGGCGATGAGCTCATACCCTTCGCCAAGGCCCAAAGGGACCAAAAAGAAACAGTTGAGTTCGAGGAGCCTCTTCCGGATCTGGCGGAGTACGATACTATCTTTTTGGGAACACCTGTGTGGTTCCATGAAGTGCCCTATCCCTTAAGCGTCTTCCTCGCGGAGTGCGATTTTAAGGGGATGCCGGTCATTCCCTTTGTTACCTCCGGAGGCGGCCCGGGGGACGTCGTGGCGTCCCTTAGGGGCTCCATCAAGGACGCTGACATAAAGGAAGCCCTGCTCATCTCCCGCTACACCACCAGGCCCATCCAGGAGATAGAAAACTACGTGAACAGCTGGCTTAACCCCCTGGCCGCGGCCAGGGAGGCGAAGGCTGAGTGAGATAGGCTTTTGTTTCTAGATATAGAGCTAATTTCCCGTGAATTTAGGTTTTTTCCACCCCAGAGTTAGGCCACCGCTAAGATGCCCAAGAAACTAAGGCGCTTTAAAATACTCACCTTCGGCTGCCAGATGAACGTCTACGACTCCAGGCGCCTCTCAGTGTTACTCACCCGGGACGGCTGGGTGGAGGCCGGGTCCCTGGAGGAGGCGGATCTCATCTTCCTCAACACCTGCTCGATTAGGGAAAAGGCCGAAAAAAAGGTCATAGCGCGCCTTAGGGAGCTTCTTCCCCTTAAAAAAGCCAATCCCTCGCTCATATTGGGGGTGGGAGGCTGTGTGGCCGAGCAGGAGGGAAAGGGTTTAATCCAGAAGGTCTCCAAGATAGATCTAGTCATTGGCCCCAGAAGGCTCCATGAGATACCGGCACTCTTAAGGCCCTTGAGAGAAGAGGTCTTTCCCGTGGTTCTGGCCGGAGACCCTCAAGAAGATCCACTGATGGATAGCCTAATATACCCTAGGGGGGATGACCTACCCTCACCTCTCTCAGGATTTATCACCATCATGGAGGGCTGCGACAACTTCTGCGCCTACTGCGTGGTTCCCTACGTGCGCGGCCGAGAAAGGAGCCGCCGGATGGAGGATATCTTGGATGAGGGCAGAGCCCTCATCCAGAATGGCGCCAAGGAAATAACCCTCTTGGGCCAAAACGTCAACTCCTACAAAGCTGATAGTCTGGATAAGGGGGTATTACCCTTCCCGGAGCTACTAAGGAGGGTGGGAAGGCTTCCCGGGCTTAAGCGCCTACGCTTCACCACCTCGCACCCCAAGGATTTTCCCAAAGAGCTTAGTGAGCTCTTCAAAACGGAAAGTACCCTGGCCCCTCACGTCCATCTTCCGCTCCAGGCTGGATCTGATAGGATATTAAAGGCCATGGGCCGGGGCTACACTATGGAGAGCTACCTCGCCATAGTGGATAGCCTGAGGGCGGCAAATAGGGACATTTCCCTCACCACGGACATCATAGTGGGCTTCCCCTCCGAGACGGAAGAGGACTTCGAAAGGACACTTGCGGCCGTAAAATCCATCCGCTTCGACTCTCTCTTCTCCTTTAGGTACAGTGACCGCCCCCAAACCAGGGCCCAAAGGCTTCCTAAGAAGGTCGAGGACACGGTAAAATCCAGGCGCCTGGAGGAGCTCATAAGAATCCAGAAGGCCATATCCACTGAGATCAACCAGGGGACCCTGGGTAAAACCGTGGAAGTGCTCTGCGACGGAAGGGGAAGACTCGCAGGTCAGCTTAGCGGACGCACTCCCTCCAACAAAATAGTGCATTTCCAAGGAGAGGAGTCTCTCCTGGGGGAGTGTGTGGAAGTTAGAATAGTTAGGGCCGGACCCGTGAGCCTCCAAGGAGAGCTCACCGGACCACTCACGCTTATGGGGAGAGTGAGTGTTGAGGGAGAGGTCGAGAGGATTCTGGTCCCTTAAAAGATGTAAAGCTAGAAGCTAAATGATAAAAGCTAATGATTGGGCTAATGATTGAAGCTATTATGATAGAAGCAATGTGATATAAGCTAATGATAGAAGCTATAGATATAAGCTTCTTGCTAGTTTTTTATTGACATGTCTTACAAAGTAAAAAACAAACCATCCGTATAAAAGCTAAAGAAGATATACTCATTTTGGCCAAGTTCTTTTATTCTCTAAACCATAAACAAAACTGGAAACAACCATGATCGAACGCTACAGCCGGGAAAAGATGGCCAGCATCTGGACCCTGGAGAATCAGTACAGGAGCTGGCTCAAGGTGGAGCTGGCGGTGGTTAAGGCCCAAAGCGAAATGGGGCTAATCCCCCAGGACGAGGCAGAGGAGATAATCAAAAAGGCGGACTTTGACCAGGGGCGCATAGCTGAGATAGAAAAAGAGGTGAACCACGACGTCATTGCCTTCGTCACCAACGTGGAGGAGAAGGTGGGGCACGCCGCCCGCTTCTTCCACTACGGGCTCACCTCCTCGGACATCCTGGATAGCTCTCTGGCCTTAAGGCTCTTGGAGGCCCATAAGATAATCCAGGAGGACCTGGACCAACTCCTTACGGCTCTTAAGACTAAAGCCCAGGAGCACATAGGAACCCTGGGGATTGGCCGCAGCCACGGCGTTCACGCCGAACCGCTTCCCTACGGCCTCAAGTTCGCCTCCCTCTACGCCGAGTTCAAGAGGCACCAGATCCGCCTAGAGAGGCTCAAGGACAACCTGGCCACGGGTAAGATATCCGGGCCCGTGGGAAACTACAGCGCCAAGTCCATCTCCCCGGAGCTGGAGGCCAAGGCCCTTGGCTATCTGGGTTTAAAGGCCACCCCCATCAGCACCCAGGTGCTACCTAGGGACATCCACGCCGAGTTCATCTTGGCCTTAAGCCTCATGGCCACCTCCTTGGAGAGGATGGCGGTGGAGTTTAGGCACCTCTCCCGCACCGAGGTGGGTGAGACCGAGGAGGCCTTCGGGGCCAAGCAGAAGGGCAGCTCCGCCATGCCCCACAAGAAAAACCCCATTCTCTCGGAGAATATCTCTGGTCTGGCGAGGCTTGTAAGGGCCTACGGTCAGGCATCTCTGGAAGACGTCATCCTCTGGCACGAGAGGGACATCAGCCACTCCTCGGTGGAGCGGGTGATAATCCCGGATTCCACCACCCTGGTGGACTTTATGTTATCTAGAGCCACCAGCCTCATCCAGGGGCTAATAGTTAAAACTGAGAGGATTGAGAAGAACCTGGGGCTCACGGGCGGGCTCTACAACTCCCAGGAGCTACTTCTATCACTCTGCGAGAAGGGCCTTAGCCGCACCGAGGCCTATCACCTGGTCCAGAACCCCGCCCTCATGGCCAATGAACTGGGCTTGGACTTCAAGACATTGGTCCTGGAGAGCCAGGAGATCCGCAAGTACCTGAACCCCACGGAGATAGACAAGATATTCAGTCCGGATCGCTTCTCCAAATGGGGCCAGGACATACTTTCCCGCACCGTGTCTTAAAAAAAGGTGACCATGGATACGACAGTAGCCCCGGCCCCAGGAGGCGTTCCCCAGCACATAGCCATCATCATGGACGGAAACGGCCGCTGGGCCAAGGCCAGGGGCCTCCCCCGCTCTGAGGGGCACAAGGCCGGAGCCGAACCCGTGAGGGAGATCCTCAAGGCGGCCCACGCCTTGGGTGTCAAGTACCTGACCCTCTACACCTTCTCCTCTGAGAACTGGCAGCGCTCCCAAAGCGAGGTGGAGAGCCTCTTTTCTCTCCTTTTAAGGTACTTGGACTCCGAGACCCAGGAGCTCCTCATCTCCGGGGTGAAGCTAAACGCCGTGGGCGATCTGGATAAACTCCCCAAAGCCACCCTAGACGCCCTCTTTGACGCCATGGAGGCGACAAGCGCCAATACGGACATAACCTTGACCCTGGCTCTCTCCTACGGGGCCCGGGCCGAGATCACCCAGGCCGCGAGACGACTTTGTGAGAAATGCGCGGGCGGCATCCTTAAACCCGAGGATCTAACTGAGGAGCTCTTCCGCTCTGAGCTCTGGAGCGAGATGCTTCCGGACATAGACCTCCTTATCCGCACGGGCGGGGAGCAACGCATATCCAACTTCCTGCTCTGGCACCTGGCCTACGCGGAACTATATATCACGGACACCTTGTGGCCTGATTTCGCCAAAGAGGATCTAGTAAAGGCCATAGAGGATTTCAAGGTGAGGGTTCGCCGTTTCGGGCGCTAAAAACATAATAATCGTTATTTTTGCGCACATTAACTCTCTTAAAGGATTGTTTTCCCCTAGGCTTTGATCATTAAATTGATCATTGATTTGATCAATAATTTGGTCATTACTTTGATCATTAATTTGATCAATAATTTGATCATTAATTTGATCATTAATTTGTTCAATAGATCGTTCAAATAAGCTATACGC